>NZ_CAAAFR010000036.1:16086-42385 GCF_900634745.1 Protofrankia symbiont of Coriaria ruscifolia | reverse complement strand
CCGCGGCTGCGGACCAGCCCCGGGCCGGCTCCTCTGGCCAACCGGGCCGGCTCTGAGCCGGCTGCGGCCCAACCGGGCCCGCGGTCTGGGCCGGTTGCAGGCCGGTCAGCCGGTGGCGACCTCGGTGATGACCTCGGGAACGGTCTCGACGACGGCCCCCACCTCGGAAGCGATCTTCTCCGCGTCCCCGACCAGGACGGTGACCAGCCGCGTCGGCGCGAGCACCTGCGTCGACAGCTCCAGCACCTCCTGCGATGTCACCTTCGCCAGCGCCACGGGATGGTCGTGCAGGTACTCGATACCGATCCCCGCTCCGGCCAGTGCCGACAAGGTGGACGCGAGCCCCACGCCGGTCGCCGTGGACAGCGCCAGTGTCCCGACGGCGTACTGGCGGGCCGCGTCGAGCTCCTCGTCCGACACGGGCAGCACCGCCATCCGGCCCAGCTCATAAAAGATCTCAAGCAGCGCGGGCCCGGTCACGTCGGTTGCCACGTCCGCGGTCACCGTGAACCGGGAACCCGCGACCGGGTAGTCGAGCGAACTACGCGGCGAGTAGGTGTAACCCTTGTCCTCCCGGATGTTGGAGACCAGCCGTGAGCTGAAGTAGCCACCGAAAATGGTGCTCGCGAGCCGCTGCGCGGCGTAGGAGGGGTGGTGACGGTCCACCGCCGGACCACCGATGCGGATGTTCGTCTGCACCGCGCCGGGCCGATCGATGATGACGACGGGTCCGGCGCGCAGGGCCGGGAGCGACGGCGTCACATCGGCGGCCGTCCCCCGCCACTGGCCGAGCACCGCCTCCACCCGTTCGAGCGCGGCCTGCGGCTCGACATCGCCGACAAGGGTGAGGACCGCGCCCACCGGTGACACGCGCGCGGCGTGCAGCGTCCGCACGTCGGCCTCGGTCACCTGCGCCACCACATCCGGTGTCGGTGTTTCGCTGCCGTAGGGATGGTTGCCGTACATCCGGCGCAGCAGGCCCTCGCGTGCGATCAGCGCGGGCTGGCTGTGGGCGATCGCGGCTTCCTCGACCATCCGGTCGCGTTCACCGGCGAATTCACCGCTCGGGTAGGTCGCGCCGGTCAGCACCTCCGCGATCAGGTCCAGCAGCGGGACGAGATTGGTCGCGAGCGCGGAGCCCACGATCGCCAGCCGGTCGGCATCCACTCCGGTCGACAGCGCCCCACCGAGGGACTGGACGACGGTGGCGAGCTCCACCCGGTCCCGCAGCTGCGTCCCGGTGAACAGGGTCTCGGCGAGGAGATCGCCGCGTGCCTGGTGCGCCGCGCCCCGCCCGGTGAACGGGATCCGCAGCCGTACCTCCACCAGCGGCACAGTCGTCCGCCGGACCACCAGCACCCGCAGACCACCGGGAAGGATCCGCTCGGCCACCGTGGGGAGTTCGGCCGCCACGGTCGGAGTCACCGCCGGGATGACGGACGTCCTGGCCGCCGGAACGCCGCCGGATACTTTCCCAATGGTTGCGGCGCTCACCGCGACCTCCTGTTCTGGAATGACGTCCTGCCCGACAGGGCTCACGGTGTTTGCCGGACTCACGGCGTCCGCGGTGTTCGCGGGAGTCACGAGGCGGCACCGGCGCGCAGTTCCAGGACCGCCCGGCCCGGGGCGCGCAGGGCGGCGGCGGCCGCCTGCACATCGTCCGAGGTCACCGCGCCCACCAGCGCGGGAAGTTCGTTGATCAGTCCGGGTCGGCCGCGGTGCAGCTCGAAGGTGGCCATGGCCAGCGCCCGCCCGAGCGCGTCGTCAGCCTCGCGTAGCAGACCGGATGCGATCCGCGCCTGGACGCGGGCGAGCTCACCGGGCTCCAGGCCGTCGGTGGCGAGGCGGTCGAGCTCCTCGTCCACCGCACCGAGGATCGCCTCGGGGGTCGACTCCGCGGGATGACGGGCCTCAAGGGTGAGCAGCAGCGGGTCCCGCTGGTCGAACGGGTCCCCGAACGTGCCGAGATAGGTGCTCACGCCGATCACCGACCGGTCCTTCTGCACGAGCCTGCGCTCCAACCGACTCGCATCACCCGCGGACAGTACGTGGGTGAGCACGTCGTAGGCCAAGAAGGTCTGCAGGTCGAGCAGGGGGTCGGGGACCCGGTAACCGACGGCGAGCGCTGGGCGGGGCGCCAGCGGATCGGTCAGAACCGACCGCCGCTCCTCGGCGCGCACCGGCTCGGCGAAACTCGGGCGGCTCGGCACCGGCCGGGCCGGAATGCCTTCGAAGTAGCGGTGAACCAGGCGGAGAGCGCCCTCGACGTCAATGTCGCCGACCACGGTGAGTACGGCATTGCCCGGCGCGTAATACTTGTCGAAGAAGTCCTCGGCGTCGACGAGGCTCGCCGCCTCGAGTTCGTGGAAGTCACCGTAGCCGTTGTGGGCGTTGGGGAACGTGTCGAAAACAACCGGCGGGAGCGTGATCCAGGGAAACCCGCCGTAGGGGCGGTTCAGCACGTTCACCCGAATCTCTTCCTGGACCACCGCGATCTGGTTGTCCAGGTTCTCCCGGGTGATCTTCGGAGCGCGCATCCGGTCGGCTTCGAGGAACAGCGCGCGTTCCAGCCCCCCGGACGGCAGAAGCTCGTAGTAGTCGGTGTGATCCGGGTGCGTGGACCCGTTGAATATGCCCCCGGCGGCCTGCACGTACTTCGCGTGTTCGGCCTTTCCGACATTTTCACTACCCTGGAACATGAGATGTTCGAACAGGTGCGCGAAGCCGGTACGTCCCTCCGGCTCGGAGCGGAATCCCACGTCGTAGTGGACGGCCACGGCGACGACGGGCGCGGTTCGATCCGGAGCCAGCACAACGCGCAGCCCGTTGGCCAGAGAGGTCTTCTCCACCGGGTAGGAGGGCGCCGGCAACAAGACGGCGGTCGTATTCGTCTCGGTACGAGGGGGCACGGTTGGCAACGCTACTGCGGTCGGGCCTGTCATGGTCCGAGTACTCGATGATCCGCGCCACAAAGCCGCGTCTGTCGGGCTCCGGCGCCTGTAGGGACCCGGCGTTTCCGGCGAATCTGGCCGGAACCTCGCCACCACCCCCGGGCTCCCCGCGACGACCCCACCGATCAGCGCAGGTTACGCTCACCGGAGTGTCTCGGCCGTCCGAAGTCCCTCCGAAGTAGAGTGCAACCCGTGAAAACTGTTCTAGGAGGACAGTTTCCTTCAGATCTTGTCGATGCCCTGAGGCTTGAACTCACGACCCTCGGCGACGATCTGATCGCGGCCATTGCGCGTGAGGTACCACCGTACGCACGCCCGATGGAAGGTTCATTCGGCCGCGGCGTCCGCCAGGGAGTCGAAGAAGCGCTGCTGCGTTTCCTCACGGTGGTCGACACCGACTCGAGCGGACCGCCGGATCTCGCGGCCAGCCACGAGATCTACGTCCGGCTGGGACGCGGCGAGTTCCGCTCCGGGCGCTCGCTGGACACCCTTCTCGGCGCCTATCGGGTGGGTGCCCGAGTCGCCTGGCGCCGGCTCGCCGAAGCCGCGCGGCGCGGCGGGCTGGACGCCGACGGGCTGGTGTCACTGGCCGAAACGATGTTCGCCTATATCGACCGGATCTCCGGTGCCACCGCCGAAGGCTACGCTCAGGAACAGTCCGAGGCAGCCAGCGAACGTGGCCGCATGTGGGACCGGCTCGGCGAGTTGATGCTGTCGGGAGGTAGCCCGACGACGATCGAGCAAGTCGCCCGTGCGGCCTCCTACCGACTGCCCGACGTCATTGCCGCGGTTCTCCTCCCCGGGTCCGCTGGGACCGGTCAGGACGTCGATGACGCCGAGCGCGTGGGCGAACCGGCCCGCGAACGCGTCGACCACCGCCTCCGCTGCCTTGCTCTGCCGCCCGACACACCCCGCACCATCCAGGGTGAGGACACCTGGGTGTTTGTCAGTGACCCCGCCGGGCCTGGCCGGCGGAGCTGGCTTGAGCGGGCGCTGGCGGGTCTCGACGCGATCGTCGGCCCGGCCGTCCCATGGCGGGATGCGTCCGCGAGCGCGGCGAGGGCGGCGTTCGCCCGCAAGGCCCGTGACTGCGGGACGCTACCGGGTGCGCCCGCCGACCCCGGCGAGACGCTGTTCACCGACGACCACCTTGCCGAGCTGCTGTTCGCCCGGGATCCGGAGCTGCTCGCCGACCTCGCCCGTCACCGGCTCGCCCCGCTGGACGGGCTGCCCGCGCGGGTCCGTGCCCGGCTGGCGGAGACACTGCTGCTGTGGCTGCGGCTGCGGGGACAGCGTGCCCGGATCGCCGCCGAGCTACAGGTGCACCCGCAGACGGTCCGCTACCGGCTCAGCCAGTTGCGCACCCTGTTCGGAGAGGGTCTGGACGACCCGGACGTCCGCTTCGAACTCGAGCTCGTCCTGCGCGCCGGCCTGGCCCACGCCCACGCTCGCCGGTGACGACGACCATCTGACCCGGCCGGCTGAGCACCCGTCCGGCTCGCCGCCCCCCGTCCCCCGACCCCCGACCGGCACGACGCCGGCAACGGCAACGTCAGGCGGCAGGGAGGGGCTTCGGCCCGGTACTACGCATGTTGACCAGCCGGCCGAGCAGATCGAACCAGAACGGCGCGCCGAGGGAGAGCGCGAGCGTGGTGAACAGCCAGCCGAATATTTTCAGGGCCCAGCCGCCCACGTCGTCGGGAACCGCCCGCGGGTCCGCGCTGTCGGAGCCGGCCCCGGTCCAACCCAGCGGCAGGTGCAGCGCCCTGGCATCCCGGATGGCCTGTACCGCCTGGTTTGCGGCATCCTCAGGAGTGTTCGTCGGACTCGTGCTCGTACTCGTGCTGACGGCGAAGGAGTTCACCTGGGTGGCCGCGGCCTCGACCACGGCCGCACGCAGCGACCGGTTCTGCCACAGCGCGTTGGTGAGCGCGATCGCGTCCAGATTCAGCAGCAGGGTGACCAGCAGCGCGTATGCGATGAGAAACCGCTGGACACGCCTCTTGTACCAGCCGGAAAGCCGATCCATCGTGTCGTCGTACCAGGCGGCGAGTTCGGCGACGATCCGGTCCCGGTCGTGGCCCGCGCGGGTCACTATGCCGGTCAGCACCAGCCGAAGGGGCGCGTCCTTGGGCAGCTTCTTCAATTCGTCCAGCAACGGCTCGATGGATTCTTCCGGATGGTCGAGACGGGCGAGCCCGGCGATCGACGTGGCAAGTCTGCGGCTTTCCTCGGACGCCGACGGGGCCGCGGCAATGGCGTCGGCCAGGGCCTCGGCCGTCGTGGCGGTGAGCGAACGGTGCGCATCGCGGTAGGCGTCGCGGGCGGTGTCGGGCAGCGTTGCCGTGTCCATCCTGCCGAGCAGGACGCGCACCGGCGGTTCCAGCATGTCGAGCACACCGCGGGCAAAGGCGACGGACGGGATGTAGGACGGTAGGCGCAGATGCCGGGCCCGCCGCCAAACCCCGATCGGTCCCGATCCGTCCTTCATGTCGGGCACGGCGTTCGCCTGGCCGCCCGAACGCAGGCCGCGCAGCGGGCCGTCGAAGAGTTGGGCGGTCCGGCTGCGGTCGACGGTTGTTTCCTCCGTCCGGTCCACCGGACCGTCGCCGAAGAGGCGACGCAGCTCGACCTCAAGCTGCCGGCTGCGATAGCTCATGATCCCGAAAACGGCCTCGTTGATGCGGGAGACCGCCACGCTCCCGATGGCGAACACCAGAATAAGACCGATCGGCACGTCCAGAATGGCCGAATCCGGCATGTCCGTTCCACCCCCGACGCGTCCGGGACGATCCTGCGGGATCGTCGAGACCACCCGGCTTGCGTGCTATGCATGTTTGGCTGGTGAAAGACTACTGTGTCCCGGTCCGAGCGGTGTGCGTCCCGCTCCGATGCCCGCGGAGTCGGGGCTGACATCAGATCGCGTAAAGAGGTGTCAGAGGGCGCCGACATGGCTGAATCAGCCGCATGAGCACGTCAGGAGTCGCATGAACACGGCAGGAGAGCTGGCGCTGCAAGTGCTTCACGAGCGGGCCGGTGCCATCGGCACGCCGCTCGAGCACCATAGCGAACGCGTGTACGAGCTGGCCGTGTTGCTCGCACCGACCGCCGATCGAGAGCTGCTGCGGGTCGCCGCGCTCATGCACGACATCGGCGTTCTCGAGCCTCCCGGAAGGACCGCCTACGTGACGGTCGGCGCCGAACGGGCCCGCGATCAGCTCGAGTCCTGCGGCTGGCAGGCCGAGCGCATCCGGTCGTGCGCCGACGCGGTGGAGCGTCACCACGAACTTCGCCGTCAGATCGGCCGGGGTGTGGAGGTGGAGGCGATTCGCCGCGCGGACCTGATCGACCTGAGCAGCGGACTCATCCGGTTCGGTGTGCTACAAGCCGACGTCCAGGCGGTGTCAACACGACATCCCCGAAGGGGATTTACCGTGGCTCTGGCCAGGATTGTGGGAGGGCTCGTCCTGCACGCTCCGCGGAGCCTGCCCGCCGTTTTCCGGCCGCCGACCTGAGGTCCGCCCGACCCGGGCCATGCTCCCCCGCCATGCGAAGTAGGGTGGGACATCACATTTCGGCATGAGGTATTTCGGCATGAGCCGAGGGTGAACAGTGGGGTCGTCAACATGCCCGCCATACGTCTTGCTGGTAGGCTCGCTGTTCGTGTCTGTCCAGTCGTACCGCAGGGCTTATCGGCTTGCACTGCCGTCCGGCAACGGTACCTCTGCGGACCGTAGCTGGTGGCGCCACACACACGAAGTGAGGTCAGCCGCGTCGAAGGGTTGACCGATGCTGCCGATCTTCCATCCCCTCTCGCACCTGAGCTACCCCGCCAAGCTGACTGGTTCGGCGTTCGCGCCCGTCCCGTCGCCAGCCGGACGGCTGCTGCGGACGGACGAGCCGGCGGCATCGGAATCGTGCGACTTCTTCGACATGCCGTACCTGTTTGACGTGTTGCACCTGCACACCGTGGAGTTGGCAACCGTCGACGACAGTGAACGAATGACGGCACACCCTGCCGGTGCGAACGACGGACTCGTGTTCACCTCGCACGATCTGGCACCGAACATCGAGGCCGATGTTCACTACGAGCTGTATTTTGAACACAGTCCGGAGAAGATGTGAGGTTGATGTCCGCATCCCCAGCCAAGATTTCCCTGACGGGAATCAAGCCGACCGGCGAGCCGCACCTCGGCAACTACGTCGGCGCCATCAAGCCGGCGCTGAAGCTCGCCGAGGAGTACGAGGCGATGTACTTCATCGCGGACTACCACGCGCTGACCACGGTCCGTGATCCGAAATTGTTGCGACACTACACCCGTTCGGTGGCCGCAACGTGGATCGCCGCGGGTCTCGACCCGGACCAAGTGATTTTCTACCGACAGTCGGACATCCCCGAGATCCCGGAACTTACCTGGATCCTGTGTTGCATGACCGGCAAAGGGCTGATGAACCGGGCGCATGCCTACAAGGCGGCCCGGGACCGCAACCAGGAAGCAGGTAAGGCGGACCTCGACGCCGGGATCAACATGGGGTTGTACAACTACCCGGTTCTCATGGCGGTCGACATCCTGATCATGGGTACCGACGCGGTACCGGTCGGGCGTGACCAGATGCAGCACGTGGAGATCGCCGCCGACATTGCCGGCTCGTTCAACCATGTCTACGGTGACAGCTTCAAACTCAAGGTCCCACAGGCGATCGTCCCCGAAGCCGAAACCGGTCACACGCTCCCGGGCCTGGACGGTCGAAAGATGAGCAAGTCGTACAACAACACGATTCCCCTGTTCTGCAGCGAGTCGCAACTGAAGAAGCTCGTGCGCCGCATTCCGACCGATTCCACTCCGGTGGAGGACCCCAAGGACCCGGACAGCTCCAACGTCTTCCAGATCCTGGAGCAGTTTGCACCTCCGGAGATCACCACCGACACGCGGCAACGCCTGCAGGCCGGTGGCATGGGTTGGGGCGAGCTGAAAAACCAGCTGTTCGACATCCTCAACACGCAGCTCGGCCCGCTACGCGAACGTTACGACGCCCTGATGGCACCGGGCAGCGAACTGGACGCGCTCCTGGCCGCGGGGGCGGAAAAGGCGCGCAAGCGAGCGGTACCCGCGCTGGATCAGGTACGCAGGGCGATCGGTATCGGCTAACCACCATCCCGCGCAGGCGTGACGCGCGGGACAACCGTGCAAGATGCCCATCGGGCAGCCGCAGCCGCCAGAGCGTCGGTCAGGTAACGTAGATCCGTTCCGAAATCGATCAAAAATTCATGATCAAATACCATTCGAATCACGAAAGTGAAGGAACAGACGGTCGTCATAGCAGAGCGGCCTCAACCCAATGGCGCTGCTTTAAGGCGATCGTGGTCGGTCGAGGCGGTGGAGTTCGATGCGTCGGGTGACGTTGACCACGCTGGGTTCGCCGGGCCGGCGGGCGGGGAAGTCGCCGGCTTTCTTGGTCTTGCGGGGGCTGGCGCGGTCGGGGCGGTCCCGGACGAACGTCGGGGGTCGCAGGATCTTGAGGAGGAAGGTGGCCAGTGCCAGGTCACGCTGGTGAGGGGGAAAGCCCGCCGTGATCGTGTCGGTCGCGGCGGCCAGGGCGTGGCGGAAGCTGATCCTGCCTGGGGGGATGCCGGCGGCGTCGACGGCGGCGCCGACGAGCTGGTGGATCGCCTGGTAGACCGCGAACAGCGCCCACATCTCCTGCGCGACGCCTTCGGGGTCCTTGCTGCGCAGGACGGGTTGACCTTCGCCCATGTCGGTCTTGTGGTGGCCGATCACGGTCTCGCATCCCCACCGGTCCGGGTAGGCGCAGGCCAGGTCCAGCGCCGGGTACTCGGCGACGTCGAGGAGGTCGGTGACCAGGCAGAACAGCTCCGAGCAGGATGCGGTGCCGCCGCTGGCGGGGGTGGTGTGCACGGTGTACTCGACGACCCGGACCGTGATCGGTGGGCCGTCGGGCTTCCGCGCGGGCCTGAGCTCGGCCAGGTAGGTGCCGTCCGCCAGGACCCGGACCGGTGTCAACGCGAACGACGCCGAGGCCCGCCACAGGATGTGCGCGCCGGTTGCCAGCACGTCCCGGACCAGCCGGTGGGACAGGAAGTTACGGTCGGCCAACACGAGCACGCCGGGTCCGAAGCAGGAAAGCAGATCGGCCGCCAGAGTCTGTTCCCCGGCCGTGTAGGCGCCGAACGTGGCACCCACCAGCGCGCCGGTCCCCGACTCGGCCGCCACCAGCCACCGGACCTGCGGGAACGCCCCCGCCCGGGTGCCGTTGGACGGCCGGCCGAACGCCGCCTCGTTGGCCTCGGTGTCAGGCACGTCGGTGGTGGTCCCGTCCATCGAGACGACCCGCAGCTCGCCGACGAACACCCCGGGAGCGCCCTCGGCGCCCACCGGGCCGGCGACCTCGTCGAACAGCATGTGCAACGGGTCCGCTCCGACCCGGGTGCGCGCCCGGACCAGCGAGGAGACGTTCGGCGGTTTCCCCCTACGGCCGGAACCGGCGTCCACCGTCCCGGCAGGGTCCAGCGGCAGCCCCACCAGCAGGTCGGCGGCACGGCGCCGGTGGTAGCCGGTGGTAGAAGGCGTCCACCAGCTTGGAGATCACCTGCCCGTAGCCGCAGTTACGGCCCCGGAACAACCACAACGACAGCACGAAGTACACCACCAGCCGCGACGGAAGCAACCGGCGCCGCACCTCCACCGTGTCGGTCGCCTCCAGCACCCGGTCCACCAGCTCCGGGGGGGAACGCCTTCGTCAACGCACCCACCGACACCCGGTCAGGCAACCAGCCCTCCGGCGACAACCCCCCAGTCCCGTCGTGAGCCACATCACGACCATACCACCCAACGATCATTTAAAGCATGGCTATTGTCCCATGGCCGGCATGCCTCAGCCACCGCCAGCCGACGAGTCAAAGAGGTCGGGAGTCAGCGGGCACGAGGTCGGTCGGGAGGCAGGAAACCGATCATGAATCGGCGAGGAGGGCTTCGAGTTCGGGCTCGGACAGCAGCCCCGGACAGACGACCTCACCGGAGCGGACGTAGAGAAACGCCGCGTCCACCGCATCCAGAGCGACCCCGCGCAATCGCGCCCACGCCAGCCGGTAGACCGCGAGCTGCACCGCGTCCGCCTGGCTGCGGCCGGTCTTCCAGTCCACCACCTCCCACCGGCCATCGCCGAGGTCGTACACCGCGTCGATCCGGCCCCGAACCGCCCGGCCCCCGATCAGCAGCTCGAACGGCGCCTCCACCGCGAACGGGCAGCGCCGGCCGTACGGGCTGGCCAGGAACGCCTCCCGCAGCGCCGCGGCATCCGCATCGTCGGCGCCCTCGTCCACCGCTCCCGGCAGGTCCTCGAAATCGAGCAACGGGGTCTGCTCGAACATCCCCTCCACCCAGGAGTGGAACGCCGTACCCCGGCGTGCCTGCGGCACCGGACGCCGCGGCATCGGACGGGCGAGGTCACGGGCCAGCCCCGCCGGGTCGGCCCGCAGCCGCACCACCTGGGACGCGGTGAGCGCGCGGGGCAGCTCCACCTCGCGGGTGACCCGCCGTGCCCGGCGTGCCTCCGCCAGCAGCAACTCGACGTCGGCGTCCAGCTCGGCGAGCGTCTGCCGTTCCGCCGGGCTCATCTGCTCACGATCGTCATCGGGTAGCGGACGACCCGAGGTGAGCGCGGTCAGGTACCCGGTGACCTGCTCCGCGGCTACGCACCGGCGAGCAAAGGCAGCCGGCTCGTACGGCAGCGGCCAGTCCAGGTCGTCCATGCCCGCAAGCTGCGGGTTCGTCTCGTCCTCGGGCGGACGCCCCGCCCACAGCGCAACCCGGCCGTGCCCGGCACGGGCATGATCGTACAGCTCGTCGAGGAACGCCGACGGCCCGCGTGGCCGGCGCTGCGACGGCCCCCACCAGTGCCCGCTGCCCAGCAGCAGCGACTTCGCCCGGGTGAACGCGACATAGCCGAGACGGCGTTCCTCCCGCTCCAGGTAGGCGTCGCACTCCTCGGTGAAGTCGGCGAGCGCGGCCTTGTCGTGGCCACGCAGCACCGGCAGATCGTCGGCGTCTCCACGCAGCGGCGTCGGGAGCACCGACGCCGCCGTGGTCCACTTCGACCGGACCGTCGTGATCGGGAAGACCTTCCGGCTGAGGTTCGGCACGGCCACGACCTCCCACTCCAGCCCCTTGGACTTGTGGACGGTCATGAGCTGGACGGCGTCCGCGCCGGATGGGCTGGTCGCGTCCAGGCCACGCTCATGCTCCTGTGCGGCCCGCAGGAACGCCAGGAACGCGCGGACCGAACCGTCGTTGTCCAGGCCCTCGAAGTTCGCCGCGACGTCGACGAAGGCGGCAAGGTTGTCGCGGCGGCGGGCCGTGACCGCCTCGGGGCTCGCGACCAGTTCCACGTCCAGCCCGGTGACCTCGACAACACGGTGGATGACGTCCAGCAGCGGCTCGTCGACATGTGCGCGCAGATGGCGCAGTTCCCCGCCGAGCATCCGCAGCCGCGCCCGGCCGGCGGGCGAGACCTCACCGCCCGGGTCGTCGAGCACGTCGGCGAGCGCGACCACGTCACAGGGGTCGATCCCGCTCACGGCCTCGTCGAGCGGGTCGGCCGGGCCGACGCCGCCGTGGCGGACACCGCCGTGGCTGGCGGGGCTCTGTGACTGTCGGGGCACCTGCCGATCAAGCTCGGGCCGGTGGAGCTCGGGCCGGTGGGGTGCCTGCCGGTCGAGTATCTGCTGGTCAGATGCCTGCTGATCGGGTACCTGACGGTCGAGGACGGCGCCGCGGTCCACCCCGACCCGGACGGCGGCACGCGCCGCACGTCCCAGCGCCGCAAGGTCCCGGCGGTCCAGGCGCACCCGCGGACCGGTCAGCAGCCGCATCAGCGCGGCATTGGCGGTGGGGTCGTCCAGCACCTCCAGTGTCGCGATGACGTCGGCGACCTCCGGCAGGCTCAGCAGACCGCCAAGCCCGACGACCTCCACCGGCAGTCCCTCGGCCAGCAGGGCCGCGTACAGCGCGGGTACGTCGGAGCGTGCACGCACCAGCACAGCGCACTCCCCCGGCCTGGCCCGCCCGGCGTCGACGATCTCCCGCAGCGTCGCCGCGACCCAGCGGACCTCGCCCGCCCAGGTCGGATGCAATGCCACCACCGTCGCACCGTGCTCGGCAACGTCCGGCCGGGGACGCAGCTGCGCGACGCGGTGGCGGGTCCGCAACGCCGCCGCGACCGTGTTCGCCAGGCTCAGCAGCCGGCCGCCGCTGCGCTGGTTGACCGTCAGCTCGTACACCCGCCCCGGCTCACCGTCACTACGGCGAAAGTGCAGCGGGAACCCGTCGAGGTTTGCCACCGACGCCCCACGCCAGCCGTAGATCGCCTGGCAGGGGTCACCGACGGCGGTCACCGGATGGCCCCCGCCGAACAGGCCGGCGAGCATCCGCCGCTGCGCCACGGACGTGTCCTGATATTCGTCCAGGAGCACGACCCTGGCCCGGGAACGCTCCAGCGCGCCGACCTCGGGCACGCTGTCCGCCAGCCGGACGGCGAGCGTGACCAGGTCACCGAAGTCGATGACCTCCAGCTCCCGTTTGGCCTCCCGGTACTCCGCCACGATGGCGGCGATCTCCCGACGGGAGCGGGCGACCAGGGCCATCCGGCCGAGCGCCTCGACATGGCCCTTGTTGCGCGCAGCGCACCGTCCGGCGACGACCGCGGCTTCGATCTCCGCCAGCCAGCCCAGGTCGAAACCGGCGAGGGTGTCCGGGTCGACGAGATGCTCGCTCAGCTCCGCATCGAGCGAGACGAGATCGCCTGTGAGCATCGACAGCGGACGGGTCAACGCCTCGACCGGTCCGCGGTGACGGCGCAACACACGGCCGGCGAGCTGGAAGCGGGTCGCGTCGGCGAGCAGCCGGAACCCCGGTTCGATACCGAGCCGCAGCGCGTGGTCCGTGATCAGCCGTTTCGCGAACGAGTGGTAGGTGGACACGACCGGTTCGCCGTCCGCTTCCCCGCTCGGGCGGGGCTTGGGAGCGCCAACCACCCGGCCGCCGACCGGGTCGCTTCCCTGCTGGTCGGGACCGTCGTCCTCGGAATCGCCGACGCTGCCGGCCGCGCCTGCCTTCGCCAGACCCCGGCGGATCCGGTCGGTCAGCTCACCGGCGGCCTTGGTGGTGAAGGTGAGCCCGAGCACGTCCCCGGGCGCTACCTGGCCGGTCGCGACCAACCAGACCACCCGCGCGGCCATCACCGACGTCTTGCCCGAACCTGCACCGGCAACGATCACCCCGGGCTCCAGCGGAGCCGTTGCCGCGGCGATCTGCTCGCTGGTGAATGGCACACCGAGCAGGTCACGCAGGTCCTCCGGGGCCGGCGAGCCACCCCCGGCGCGTGGGCTACCCCCGGGGCAGGGGCCGTTACCGGGACGGGGGCCGCCAGCGGCCGGCCGGGACGTCGCATCCACGGTCATGTGATCACCTGTCGTCCGTCGTCCTGGGCCGGGCAGCAACGACGGAACGCGCACATCGGACAGTCCGCGCCGGGACGCGGCGGGAACCGCTCCGCGGCGATGCACTCGACCGCGTCCACCAGAAGATCGTCCACCCAGGTGAGGCCATCCGGCGGCAGCGCCTCCTGCCGCTGGATCTTGGGCGCCCGGACCGGCCGCCGCCCTGCCGGGGCACCGGGGCCCGGGACACCAGCCCCCGGAGCATCCGGCCCCGGGACGTCCGGCACCGGGTCCGGCCCGGCGTCCAGGCGCAGGTGCACCAGTTCCGCTCCGCCGGGCTCGGCGCCGGCTCCCTGCCCGTGGGGCGCCACCGCCGCGGCGCGGACGGCCAGCTGGTAGGTGCCCAGCTGCGGATGCCGGACCACGTCCGCGGCGGACGGCGCCGTGCGGCCGGTCTTGAAGTCGACCACGTGTACCCGGCCGGCGTCGTCCAGCTCGATACGGTCGATGAAGCCGCGCAATCTGACCGTCCGTCCGCCCACCGCCAGGTCGCAGGAGAACGGGACCTCGCTGGCCACCAGCCGCCGCCCGCGGGCTGCGGTGTGCCACACCAGGAACCGGGCCAGGGCCTGGCGCGCCGCCACGCGCTGCTGCTCGGAACGCCACGGCGCCTCATAGCCGAGATGACGCCACACCCGGTCCAACCGGACGTCGAGCTCGTCCAGATCAGGCGGGGTCCGCCCGGTGGCCACCTCGTCGGCCAGCGCGTGCACGACCTTGCCGAAACCCATCTCGGTGTTGCTGACGTCCTGCGCATGCGCTTCATGCTCGAGGAACCAGCGCATCGGGCACGTCGCGAGAGCCGACAACGACGATCCCGACAGCCGGATGGGAGCGTCCGCCGCGACCACCGGTACCTCGCCGGAGGTCACCTCGACCAGCCCCCACCAGCGGCCGGGACGAGCCGCCGAGACGAGCGGCCGGCCGGCATCGTCGAGGGCGGCCGCGAGACGCGCGAGCCGGACCGAAGCCGCCTGGCGCATGGCCGGCGTCGACTCCGGGTCGACCGCGGCCCGGCGCAGCGTCGCGACCGCCGACGGCAGCGTGAGCGGACGCGCCGGGCGGGAACGCCCCCGCGTCACCGACACGCCGAGCCGCTCGGCGTCGGTCAGCTCGTGGAAGAACCGGCTCGGGCTCATCCCCTGGTCCTCGGGGGAGTCGACCGCGGTCACGACGAGACGCCGCCGTGCCCGGGTCAGCGCCACGTAGAACAGCCGGCGTTCGTCCGCGAGCAGTTCGGTTCGGGTCACCGGCTCCCGCACGCCGCCGAGCTCGGGGCGTTCCAGCCGTTCGGACTCCAGCAGCGAGTACCGGGTCCGCAGATCCGGCCACTCCCCGTCCTGGACGCCGCAGACAACTACCAGATCCCATTCCAGGCCCTTGCTGCGATGGCCGGTCAGCAGCCGGACCACGTCCGGACGCGCCGGACGCTCGGCGAGAACGTCACCGACGATCTGCTGCTGTTCCAGCTCGTCGAGCACCGGCCCGATGCCGGTACCCGGCCCGTGCCGGTCGCTGGCCCGGCCAACGGCGGCGAACAGCGCGACCACGGCGTCGAGGTCGCGGTCGGCCGCCCGGCCGGCGGCTCCCCCGGCGACCGAGGCGCGTTCCAGCCGCGCCGGCCAGTCACTACCGGACCACAACACCCACAGGACGTCCTCGGCCGTGCCACCGGCGGCCCGCACCGCACGCGCGGAGCGCAGCAGCTCACCCAGGCGCCGGGCCGGGCGGGCGAGGTGTTCCTCCACCATCAGCAGGGTCCGGTCGGGATCCACGACCGCCTGCCGGAGCAGTTCCGCCGACGCCGCCGGTGCCGCGGCCCCGGCCGGCGTGCCGGAGCCGTATGCGCCCGCGCCCGCGGCGCCGGCGGCAATCGCGGCCCGCTCGGCCGCGCGCAGCGCCCGGCCGAGCGCCCGCAGCGAGGTCGGGTCGGCCCCACCCATCGGGCCGGTCAGCAATGTGTGGGCCGCCTGCGCGGTCAGTTCGTCAGGAGAGCTGTCGACGCAGCGCAGGGCGAGCAGCAGCGGGGCGACCGCGCCGTCCCGGGCCGGCGGCAACTCGTCCCCGGCCACCTCGACCGGCACACCCCCGGCGACAAGCATCCGGCGCAGCAACAGCATCGACCGGGCCGCGCTGCGGACCAGGACCGCCATCCGATCCCATGGGGTGCCGTTCTCCAGATGCTCACGACGCAGCAGGTCCGCGATGCCTTCGGCCTGGGCACCGGCGGTCGTGTACGTCTGTGCCTCCACACGTTCGACAACAGGCGGGCCGGCGGCGACCAGGTCCCGGTGGGCGCGCAGATACTCGGCGGGCAGGCCGGTCGCGGGGATGCGCCGGGCGACATCCCGGCTGACCGCGAGCGCGACCGGCCCCAGCCGGCGGCAGCGTCGCAGGGTCACGACGTCGGCCCGGCGCCCGTCGGCATGGGGGAAGCGGGCCGGGAACTCCAGCAGGCCGCGGACCTCCGCCCCGCGGAACCCGTAGATCGACTGGTCCGGGTCGCCGACGACGACGAGGTCGGCGCCGTTGCCGGCGACGGCCCGCAGCAGCCGTTCCTGCGCCGGATCGGTGTCCTGGTACTCGTCGACGAACACGGCCTGGTAGCTGCGACGCAACTCGGCTCCGACACCGTCGCCCTCGGCGATCAGAGCCGCCCGCTGCACCAGCTCGGGATAGTCGATGGCCCCCACGTTGTCGAGGGCGTCGAGGTAGTCGGCGTAGAAGGTCGCCATCGCCGCCCAGTCCTGGCGGCCTGCGTTGCGTGCCAGCCGCGCCAATGCGTCGGGGTCGAGACCGACCTCCCGGGCGCGGGCGAGCATCGCCCGTACCTCCTCGGCGAACCCGTAGGTGGTCAGGCACCCCGCCAGGGCCGCCGGCCACCGGGGACGGCCCACCTCCCGAGTGCCGGCCAGCAGGTCGCGCAGCTTGGCGTCCTGCTCAGGCCCGGACAGCAGCCGTGGCGGGACGCCGAGCGGGTCAGCCGGCCGGCGCAGCCGGAGCAGCGCGTAGCACCAGGCATGGAACGTCCAGGCAAGCGGAGCGCCGACCGCGGCCCGAAGCCGCCGGGTGATGCGCTCACGCAGCTCCTGCGCGGCGCGCCGGCTGAAGGTGAGCACGAGGATCGCCTCCGGGTCGAGCCCGTCGTGCACCCGCCGGGCCACCGCTTCGACGATCGTGGTCGTCTTGCCCGTGCCGGGCCCGGCGAGGACGAGCAGCGGGCCGCCGGCATGGTCGACCACCCGGCGCTGGTCGGCATCGAGGACGGGCGGTCGTACCGGCGGCGGAGGGGTCCGCACGAGCCGGTAGGCCGGGAGGCTGCCCGCGGTCGCGACCGCCCCGGCGACCCCGGCGGCATCCTGGTGAACTGTCACGGCGTAGAGCACACCACGCCCCACCGACAGAACCCGACCCCGCCGTCGGAACCGGACGAACCAGCCGTTACGGCTGCAGGTCGGACGGGTCGAGTACGCCGCCAGCCAGCCGTATGGCGTCCTCCGCCGTCTCGGGGTCGGGGTCGGGGTCGGGGTCGGGCAAGTAGGCAGGCAGGTCGAGCGCGCCGTCAACCAGGGTGTGCCGTCAACCGGCCGTCCGGCCGTCCCAGCGGGCCACGGCCAGATCCACCCGCTCCCCACCGGGGCGCAGCGCCGTGCCGTCGGCGGCGAGCCGCCGCAGTGCCTCGACCGGGGCCGTGGGGTTCGGTTCGCCGGTGGAGCGGATCACCCGGTGCCAGGGCACATCGTCGTCATGCCCGTGCCGGCTGAGCACGGCGCCGACCGTCCGGCCGGTGCCCGCACCCACATACTCGGCGACATCACCGTAGGTCATCACCTTGCCGCGGGGAATGCGCGTGACCGCCTCGAGGACGGTCATCGCGTACGGGCTCGGTCTGCCACCGACGCTGATGCGGGTGGCCAGTCCCGCGGACACGCTCAGCGGCGGCTCGTGCCGCCGTTCGGCCCGCTGCGCGTCCACTCCGTCCACCCTCCACCGGCTTTCGGTCGGGCCGGTCCCTGAGGTACTTCCGGTGGCGCGCCTCCGGCGGACAGTACCTCCAGCGGACCAGCCCGGTCCCGTGCAGACCGGCCCGTCAGTAGACGGGCAGGGACCTGTCGACCTGGGTCGCCCAGGCGGTCACTCCACCCTGGACGTGCACCGCCGAGGAGAATCCCGCCCCCTTCAGCGTTGCCAGCGCCTCGGCCGAGCGCACACCGCTCTTGCAGTAGAGGACGACCCGGCGGTCCAGCGGCAGCTCGGACAGGTGTGCCGGCAGCTCACCCTTGGGAATCAGACGCGCCCCCGGGATACGCACGATCTCCCACTCCGCCGGTTCCCTGACGTCGACCAGCTCGATCGGCTCACCCCGGTCGAGCCAGTCCTTGAGCTCGGTGGCCAGGATCGTCGCACCGGCCGCGGCCTGCTGAGCCTCGTCCGAGACGACCCCGCAGAACGCCTCGTAGTCGATCAGCTCGGTGATGGTCGGGTTCTTGCCGCACAGCCGGCACTCCGGGTCCTTGCGGACCTTGATGGCGCGGTAGCTCATCTCCAGGGCGTCGTAGACCATCAGCCGCCCGACCAGCGGCTCACCGATCCCGGTCAGCAACTTGATCGCCTCGGTGGTCTGGATCGACCCGATCGACGCGCACAACACGCCGAGCACGCCGCCCTCGGCGCATGACGGCACCATGCCGGGCGGAGGCGGCTCCGGATAGAGGCAGCGGTAGCACGGGCCGTGTTCGGCCCAGAACACGCTCGCCTGCCCGTCGAACCGGTAGATCGACCCCCACACGTACGGCTTGCCGAGCAGCACGCAGGCATCGTTGACCAGGTAGCGGGTGGCGAAGTTGTCCGTCCCGTCCACGATCAGGTCGTACTGGCTGAAGATCTCCGTGACGTTCGAGGTGTCCAGCCGGGTCTCGTGCAGGACGACGTTGACGTACGGGTTGGCCTCACGGATGGCGTCGCGGGCCGACTCCGCCTTGGATCGCCCGACGTCGGACTGCCCGTGGATGATCTGGCGCTGCAGGTTGGACTCGTCCACGGTGTCGAACTCGACGATGCCGAGCGTCCCCACCCCGGCCGCGGCCAGATAGAGCAGGGTCGGCGAGCCGAGCCCGCCGGCGCCGACGGCCAGCACCTTCGCGTTCTTCAGCCGCTTCTGGCCGTCCATGGCGACATCTGGAATGATCAGATGCCGGGAGTACCGGCGGACCTCGTCGATGGTCAGGTCGGCCGCTGGCTCGACCAGGGGCGGCAGGGACACGATCTCTCCTCGCGGTTACAACGCTGGCATCCGTACGTCCGGCTGCCTTGTCGTCCCCATCCTCGCAGGGAGGGCACACTCTCGTTGGCGATCCGCCGACGGCGGCGGACACCGGCGACATGAGCACAACAGGCCCGGACATGGGGCTGACGTCGACAACGCCGCACACGACCTGAAGCTTCCGCTCCATAGTCCGGTTTCCGCTGCGCACGTCCACCCGCGGCCCGTACGCTCTCTACCCGTCTATCTGCGGCTTGCCGTCCTGGCCCTGGGTCCGCCGGATCCCTTCGCGGTCCGCGCGCCCTGCCGGCCGTTGCCGTTGCCGTTGGGACCCGCGCTGTTGGGACCCGCGCCATCCGGACCGGCAGCATCCGGATCCGAGCCGGCATCCCGACCGGCGCCGGCCGGCTGCCGGTTGCGGTGGGCCTCCGCCACACTCGCGGCGAGGACGGCCACCAGATCGTCCGTAGGGGTGGCCGTCTCGCTCTCGACCGGCGGGGCCATCACCTTCTCGCCGGACGCCTTCGCGTCGATGAGGGCCTGCAGGGCCTGGCGGTAGCCGTCGGTGTAGGGGCTCGGGTCGAAGTCGTCGGACAACGTTTCGATCAACGTCTGCGCCATGACCAGTTCCTGCGGACCGACGTCCACCTTGTCGCCCAGGAACGGGAAGTCGGGACGGCGTACCTCATCCGGCCAGACCATCGTCGACAGGACGAGCACCCCGCCGCGTATCCGCAGGGTCGCGAGCTGCTCCCGCTGACGCAGGGCGATCTTGACGAGCGCGACGCGACCGGAGCGCGCGAGCGCGTCGCGCAGGAGTACGTACGACCTGACCCCGGTCCGGTCGGGCTCGACGTAGTAGCTCTTGGCGAAGTAGATCGGGTCGACCTGTGCCAGCGGAACGAACTCCAGCACGTCGATCGTGTGGGAGGTGGGCAGCGGCAGGTTCGCGAAGTCGTCGTCGGTGAGCACGACGGTCTCCCCGGACGGCAGCTCGTATCCCTTGGCGATCTCCGAGTAGGGCACCTCGGCGCCGTCCGCCGCCGCCACCCGCTGGTAGCGGATGCGGGATCCGTCCCATCGTCTGACCTGGTGGAAGGAGACGTCCCGATCTTCGGTGGCCGAATAGAGCCTGACCGGAATCCGGACGAGACCGAAGGAGATCGCGCCTTTCCAGATCGACCGCATGCCCGCCCCTTACTGTGAGTTGGAGCGTGTTCAAGGGCTGTCCCGATCGGCGGCATCGCATCGGCGACATCACCGGATCAGGTGTCCGCCCCCCGGCGAGTACGGCCCGACGAGCCGCAGTTCGCGTCCGGCAAACACACTCTTCCATCAATGGTCTCCCACCGCCGGTGGGTACGGAAGCGATGTGAGCACAAAAGACGAACGAAGTGCAGGCGTACGCACACCGGACGGAGGCCGTCCGGGCAGTCGACCGGGCGCTGGTCCCGCCGCTGCCTCCCCGGCCCTCCGGATCTTCCGGACCGGCTTACCGACCTCCCGGATCCGGCAGGAACCCCGACCCGCTGGTCGAACGCCGTCGTCCGGGGGCCTGCGGAGCCGATCGTCGCGAACATGCCCAGGACTGCGCGCAGACCAGATGATCGTCGACCGGTCCCGGAATCACCCCGCGAAGACCACGGCGTGGGTCCACGCCCCGCGTGCGGGGCCGCACCCGACCGCTTCCACCCCGGTCACCTCACGACGAGGCCGTTGCCTGCCGGCAGCCGGATGAGCTGGTATTCATGGTGAGCGACGGGCCGGACCGAGTCGAAGAACACGGCGATCTTTTTGCCTCTTTGGCAGGTACGCCCGGCGCATAGGTGGAAGGTTCCAAAACGGCGGTAGGGCCAACACAAGAGTACAAAGGACCACAGTCCGTAGGCGCTGACAGGAGAAAGCCATGAGCTCACCGGCGGATCTTCCGTTCGACGTACATGACGTTCTCGACCGTCCCGACGTGCCTGACGCGGACGCCGCGGAGCAGGCTCGTGAGGTCTTGGTGCACGATCCGCTGCCGCTGGCGGCACCGTGGCCGTCGTCGCTGGAGGTCGACGAGTACGACGCCGCGGAGCAGCGAATCATCGTGGACGTCGACGAGGACGAGTACCGGTGAAGCGGGCCTCCTTCAGGTGAGCCCGAAGTGAGCTCCCCGAGTGTGCTCTGAGCGAATGGTGACGGCGGGCTCGCTCGGCGCAGCCCGCCGATGCTGGTATGTCCGGCGCGGGAAAAACATGATCGCGCCGCCTTTGGCTCTGTAGGCATGCTGGGATCAGGCAGGACGAGATCGGGTAGGAAGGGTACGGTGAGCCACCAGCGGGTTCGCCACTGCTAGATACACGCATCCTGCGTGTTCACCTTATGTTGACATAGCATGATAAAGCACCACGGGTCGGGTCCCGGACGGACGCAGTGCCCGGCACGGGCATCCGTCGGGCCAGCACCGAGGCTCGACCGATCGAAGGAGGTGCGCCGGTGAGCGCCGAGCCGGCCGCGCCGCAACCGCGTTCAGGCAAGACCCCCAGGCTGCCACGAACCGCACGCCGCTTCCAGCTGCTGGGAGCGGCCCGCGAGGTTTTCGTTGCCCAGGGTTACCACGCCACCGCGATGGACGAGATCGCCGAACGCGCGGGCGTCAGTAAACCCGTCCTCTACCAGCACTTTCCCGGAAAACTCGAGCTCTACCTGGCGTTGCTGGACGAGCAGGCCCACACCCTCGTCTCCAGCGTCCAGCGGGCACTTGCGTCCACCACCGACAATCACACCCGGATCGCGCGGTCGATCGCGGCCTACTTCGACTTCGTCGACGACCCCAGCGGCGCCTACCAGCTCGTTCTCGAGTCCGACCTGCGCAGCGAGCCCGCCGTCCGCAAACGGGTGGAGAACAGTTTCACCGAGTGTGCCAACGCTATCGCCGACGTCATCGCCGCGGACACCGGTGTCGGTCCGGCCGAGGCCGAACTGCTCTCGATCGGGTTGGTAGGCCTTGCCGAGACCGGCGCCCGCTGGTGGCTGGTCACCGGCGGGGCGGTTACGAAAGAACAGGCCATCGCAACCATGGTCGAGTTGGCCTGGCGGGGACTGGCCGGCTACCCACGCCGCACCGCCGGCGGTGCCGACCCGACACCGGCGCGAGAACCGGTTCCGGTACCGGAACCGGTACGAGAAACCGCCGGCGGTGGCGCCGCGGCGCCGAGAACGAGCAGCGATCCAGCCATCACCGACGCCACTCACGCACGCGCCAGGTCGATCGACGGCTGACCGGCGGCCTGGCCGATGGCTGACGCCTCCAGCGAACATGCCCCGGCCGCGTCCCACACCCTGCGCCGCAAGCCCTATGGTGACCTAGCCGGCCGAAGACGGCGAGACCCTCGCTCTTCTCCCGCCGCCGGAAGTCGCAAGGAACCTGGACGGCACACCTGACGAACGTGGAGGTCATCGCTAGTGGAGGTCAAGATCGGCATCCAGAACGTCGGGCGCGAACTGGTCATTGAGAGCGGCCAGTCACCGGATGACGTGGCCCAGGCGGTTACCGACGCGATCAGGTCGGATCTGGGACTGCTCACGCTCGTGGACGAGAAGGGCCGGCGGGTCGTCATCCCGGTCGGAAAACTGGCCTACGTCGAGATTGCCGAAGCCGAGACGCGCCGGGTCGGCTTCGGCGCGCTCTGACGCGCTCCGAGTGACCCGGGGGGCCTGGGGGACCTGGGCCTCCGGTGGCGAGACGCGATAGTCGACAGCGCCTGAGAAGGACTGTCCGACTCGCGGCCATCCGTCCCCCGCTCGCGCAACGCGCAAAGAATGCGCGAGCGGGGACTGCCCGGCGGGACCCGTCCGGACGGGCCTGCCCAACCTGTGTGGGTTCGTGGATCCACCCGGCCCTGGGCGCGAGCGGCCGGACCCCGGCCACTCAGCCCGGCCCGGCAACATGATCAGGTCGACAGGCCGAGCGCCTCCATCCGCGCCGTGTGCGCAAGGGTGATCCGGTTGAACAGCTCCGCCAACGCCGTCAGATCGCCCATCCCGTCCAGCAGGCCGGTGAGCGCACTGCGGTCCACCGCGACCCGCTGCGCCTCGGTCAGTGCCTCCCCCATCAGCCGCCGGGCCCACAGAGCAAGCCGGCCCGCCACGGTCGGATCGGCCTCGATAGCCGCCCGGACACGTTCCACGGCAAACGCGGCGTGGCCGGTGTCGGCAAGGACGTCGAGGACCAGCGCACGGACGTCAGGGGCGAGCACAGCGGCGATCTCGCGGTAGAAGTCCGCGGCGATGTTGTCTCCGACGTACACCTTGACCAAGCTTTCCAGCCAGTCAGCGGGTGCGGTGAGGTTGTGGAAGTTCGTCAGCGGCGACACGAAAGGCTCCATGGCCTTCACCGGATCGACCCCTGCCCGCACCAGATGAGCGCGGACCGCCTCGAAGTGCGCAAACTCGGCAGCGGCAATGCCGGCCAAGGCAATCTTGTCGGTCAGCGTGGGAGCCATCCGCGCGTCCGTGGCAAGCCGCTCGAACGCGGTCAGTTCACCGAACGCCAGCAGCCCCAGCAGATCCACGACGGCGATGTCCGGCGCGGCCGTGCGGGCAGCGTCGCGGGCCTGGACGTCACGGTGCGCGAAAGAACCATGACCGCGCCGCCTTTGGCCCTCCAGGTCAAGGCCGCGAGCGGAGCTGCCCCTGTCAGTCGACGGCGCCGGAAAGCCGACCCGGCCGGTACCCGTTCTGTCCGTCATATCGGATCACCTCAACATCGTCCACACGTGAACTGCCCCGATATACCCCGACCGGAAGCAGGCCGGAACGCCTTACGGCGCAGGCACTTGCGGCATCTGACGGAATGGGCCGCACCACCCTGCCGAAGGTCATCGTGTCGGAACATGTCTCAGAGAGCAGCCCACAGGTTATCCTTATCATTAGCCGGGAGCTGCCAAGACCACTTCCGGCCCGCGCGGGCGTCGCCCCACTCCGGGTCAGCGGACCCCGCCGGTACATGCCGTGAGCGGGTGCAGCGTCGGATCCCGCTCATAGTGACTCGGGGACCTGGGCCTTCGGCGGCACGGGAGAAAGATGATCGTGCCGTCTCCGGCCCTCTAACAGACCAGGAGCATCCCGCTGTCCGTTTCAGCCGAAACCACAACACACAGACACGATGACCCCACGGATCCCACGGGGCACCCGGACACCGGCGAGACGGGGGCCCCGACGGCGCCGGCCACGACACCGGCGTCCGGCTTCGCCGACCTCGGTGTCCGCGAAGAGATCGTTGAGGCCCTGCGCGCCAAGGGCATCATCTCCCCCTTTCCCATCCAGGAACTGACGCTCCCGCTGGCGCTGGCCGGGTCCGACATCATCGGCCAGGCCCGCACCGGCACCGGCAAGACACTCGCTTTCGGCATCCCGCTCGCGCAGCGGGTGACCAGCCGCGGCGAAGGCGCCGACGGGCAGCCCCAGGCACTCGTGGTCGTTCCCACCCGTGAGCTGTGCCTGCAGGTCACCGCCGACATCGACCGCGCCGGCTCGGGCCGCGGCCTGCGGGTGCTCTCGGTCTACGGCGGCCGCGCCTACGAGCCGCAGCTGGCAAGCCTGCGCGCCGGCGTGGACATCGTCGTCGGCACCCCCGGCAGGCTGCTCGACCTGGCCCGCCAGAACGCTCTCGTGCTGACGGCGGTACGCATGCTCGTTCTCGACGAGGCCGACGAGATGCTTGACCTCGGCTTCCTCCCGGACGTCGAGCGCATCCTCGCCCAGATTCCGGACATCCACCAGACACTGCTGTTCTCCGCAACGATGCCACCGCCGGTGATCTCACTGGCCCGCCGGTTCATGCGGCGGCCGGTCCATGTCACCGCGGAACACCCCAGCGAGGGCCGCACGGTGCCGGACATCAGCCAGCACGTCTTTCGCGCGCACGCGCTGGACAAGATCGAAGTGCTGGCCCGGGTCCTGCAGGCCGAGGGCCGGGGCCTGGCCATCGTGTTCGTCCGGACGCGACGCACGGCCGACAAGGTCGCCGACGACCTGACGCAGCGTGGTTTCGCTGCCGCGGCCGTCCACGGGGACATCGGCCAGGGTCAGCGGGAACAGGCACTGAGGGCGTTCCGATCAGGCAAGATCGATGTGCTGGTCGCCACCGACGTCGCCGCCCGTGGCATCGACATCGGCGGGGTGACCCACGTGGTCAACTACCAGTGCCCCGAGGACGAGAACGTCTACCTGCACCGCATCGGCCGCACCGGCCGGGCCGGCGGCAGCGGCGTGGCGGTGACCTTCGTCGACTGGGACGATATGTCACGGTGGACCCTGGTCAACCAGGCCCTGGGTCTTTCCTTCGACACGCCGGTCGAGACCTACTCCACCTCCCCGCACCTGTTCGAAGCCCTGGCGATCCCCGTGAATGCCCGTGGGGTGCTGCCGCAGGCGTCCCGCACCCGGGCCGGGCTTGCGGCCGAGCAGGTCGAGGACCTCGGGGAGACCGGTCGCGGTACGCGCCGCCGGCCGCGTCGGGCTGACGGCCGGTCGGACGCCGCATGCACCCAGGCGTCGGCCAGTCGGCCCCCCGCCGCCCGCACGACCCGGACCCGGCGCCGCACCCGTGGAGGCGCTGCGGTGGCCGCGGTTCCCACGGTCGCCTCCGCCGAGCTCACAGGCGCGGAACCGGCAACCCCCGCGCATGCGGACCCGGGGCATCCAGCCCCACAGCCGGCGGCGTCCGTGGAACTGCCCGGTGCACCGGGTGGCGGGCTGTTCGTGACCGAACCGCAGCCGTCCGGACTTGTCGAGCGGATACGACCGGCGGTCAGCACGACCGCTCTGTTCCTGGAGCCTGCTCCGCTCCGCTCGACAGTGGCCGATCCCGACATGGTGGATCATGGTTCTGGTGGGCCGGACTCCGGTGCGGATGATGCCGTGGTGAACGACCCAGGTCCCCGCCGACGCCGTCGTCGTCGTGACGATCGCAGTCGTTCCGTCGGCTCACCGACCGCGGACGCGAACCTGCCCGGGGGGCTGGACAACCGGATCGAGCGTCAGGCCGAGTCAGCCTGACCCGATCACCATCAAGATCGGGAGGATGCGCGAACCCGCAGCCGGATGCGTACCCAGGTGATCCGCTGGCATGCCGGACACCGCAACAGTGACCGGTAGCGCAGCCGTGGCAGCGGAACGTGCACACTGGGAGTCAACAGGGCGACCGCCCCGCGCGGCCGGATCGTAGTCGTCTGTCCACAGCGGGAGCACAGCACGTCCAGGCCACTCGCCACCGGCCCGACCGGCCTGACCCCGCTGTAGAGGACCCGCTTGCCATGGACGTCACGGCCGACCGTTATGGGGGTGACGGACCGTTCGAGGGTCGCCGACGTGGGCTGCGCGCTGCGCGGCCGCAACCGGTCGAAGCCAGCGGACGCGGCGTCCGCTCCCCGGCGGGAGTTCATCGGCTCGCGACCTGGGACACCGCGGTCGCCACCACTGGTGTCACAGCCAGTGGCCGTGCCGGTGATCTGGCCGGCGGTGCCGGCGGTGCCGGCGGTGCCGGCGGTGCCGGCGGTGCCGGCGGTGACACCCGGGCCCCGG
>NZ_CAAAFR010000036.1:0-15939 GCF_900634745.1 Protofrankia symbiont of Coriaria ruscifolia | reverse complement strand
GGCCGGCGGTGCCGGCGGTGCCGGCGGTGCCGGCGGTGCCGGCGGTGACACCCGGGCCCCGGCGTCCGGGCCGCCCTCCTCCTGGCGTCCATGCGCACCCGGACGTGACCGAGCCCCTTGCGGCGCACCCGCGGCGGACTCCGCCTCCACGAGCGCCCGGGCATGTGACCGATACGCCTCCGCGCCCCTGGAACGCCTCGCCGTCGTGAGGATCGAGCGCCCGGAACCCGGCGCCTCGGCGAACCGGACCGACCGCGCTATGGGCGGCTGGAGCACCGTGACCACGTACCGGGCGGAGATGTCCACGAGAACGGCGCGGCCGTGCGCGGTCCGGGCGTCGAACAGGGTCGGCAACACCCCGCGGACCCGCAGGTCGGCATTGGTGAGGCGTTGCACGTCATGGACGGTGTCGAGCAGCTGCCCGACACCGCGATGCGACAGCGTCTCACACTGCAACGGGATGATCACCTCGTCCGCCGCCGTCAGCCCGTTGATCGTCAGGATCCCGAGCGAGGGAGGACAGTCGATCAGGACGAAGTCGTAGCTGTCACCGATCTCGGCGAGCGCAAGCCGCAGCGCATGCTCACGGCCGGTACGCGACAGGAGCACGGCCTCGCACCCCGCCAGCTCGATGGTCGCCGGCAGCAGATCCGGACCGTCCTCGGTCCCCCGCAGCACAAGGCCGGGACTGAGCCGACCCAGCAGCACGTCGTGGACGGACAGTTCGATGGCGTCCGGATCCAGGCCCAGGGAGAACGTCAGGCATGCCTGCGGATCAAGGTCAACGAGCAGGACCCGGCATCCCAACTCGCTCAGCGCGGCACCGAGGCTCGCCACGGACGTCGTCTTGGCGACGCCACCCTTCTGGTTTGCGACGGCGAAGACGCGAGCCATACAGATCAGTCTCCAAGCGTCAGCGCGAAACCACAACACCCCACGCCGCGACAACATCACAGGCGGTCCGGATACACCGCCCTCTATATCGGACGAATCATGAAAGGGCATAGATTGCTCCTGCGCGAAGCGCCCCGGCGAACATCCCTGGCAGGGCACGGCAAACATCCCCGACGGTGCACGCATTCCTGACTGTGAACGGCGAATGCCCTCGGTCCAGGAAAGACCCCTGGGCGACACGCCAGACGTCTGTGAGGATGAAGAGATGGCACGCGGCGCGCCAGTACCGCCAGGGCAGGGCCTCCGGCCGGCATCGACAGCGGCGTCCGTGTCCGCTCCAGCACCCCAATCGCCCGATCGCCATGGCGATCTTCGTTGGCCCCCGCAACAGCAATGATCGGCGACATCCTCGGCCTGGTTCTGATTGCCGCCCTCATCGCCGGCAACGGCCTGTTCGTGGCCGCTGAATTCGCTTTTGTGGCGATCGACCGCAGCCAGCTCGAACAGGAGGCGCGGGACGGTTCCCATAGCGCGGCTCGGGTTCTGCGTGCTGTCCGATCGCTGTCGTTCCAGCTTTCCGGCGCGCAGCTGGGAATCACTCTGACGTCGCTGGTACTCGGTTATGTCGCCGAACCGGCGATTGCGTCCCTGTTGCTGCCTGCGATCAGAGCGACCGGTCTGCCGGCCGGAGCCGGCCGTGCCGTCGCGGTGGCCGTCGCCCTCCTGATCGCGACAGTCACCCAGATGGTCTTCGGTGAGCTCTTCCCGAAGAACGTCGCGGTCGCGGCGCCAGTGGCCGTGGCCCAGCGGGTTGCCGGGCCGCAGATGCTCTTCTCCAACATCTGCCGCCCGATCATCACGCTTCTCAACGGATCCGCCAACCGGTTGCTGCGCGCGATGGGGATCGAGCCGCAGACGGAGCTGCGATCGGCCAGATCGCCGTCCGAACTCGGTTGGCTGGTGCGCTCGTCAGCCGAACACGGCACACTGCCCGGCAACACGGCGAGTCTGCTGGGCAGGTCCCTGCGGCTACGCGAGCGCACGGCGCAGGACGTCATGACGCCACGGGTACAGGTGGTCGCGCTCCACGCCGATGACAGCGTCACCGAGCTGCTACGGGTCACCGAGGAATCAGGCCACTCCCGCTTCCCGGTTCTGCGGTCTGCCGGCAACGGCGAGCCCGCTACCAGTGCAGACGTCACTCACGCCGCCACCGGCAGCCACGGCAGCACCAGCCGCAACACCGGCGGTCACAGCACCGACAGTCACGATGCCAGCGGTCACAGTACCGGCGGTCACAGTACCGGCGGTCACGGCACCGCCGGCCCGGACGCGTCCGTACCGTCAGCCGATCTCCCCAGCCCGGGGGGCATCGCAGTCGTCCCCGGGGATGTCGATGACGTCGTCGGGGTCGTCCACGTCAAGGACGCCTTCGGCGTGCCTCCGGCCGACCGCGCTACAACACCGGTCAGCCGGCTAATGGTCGCTCCGGTGGTGGTGCCGGCATCGCTGAGCTGCGACGATCTGCTCGCCACCCTGCGGGGACACAGTCTTCAGATCGCCGTCGTCATCGACGAATACGGCGGCACCGCCGGTGTGGTCACCCTGGAGGACCTCGTCGAGGAACTCGTCGGCCGCGTCCTGGACGAATACGACCCTCCGGAAAGACCCGACGCCACCGCCGGGACGGACGGGAGCTGGTCGCTGTCCGGCCTGCTCCGCCCGGACGAGGTCGCCGACCTGACAGGTGTCCGGCTACCGGAGGGCCCGTACGAGACCGTCGCCGGCGTCATCCTGCACCGGCTCGGGCGCATTCCTGAACCGGGTGACCAGGTCGACGTCGACGGTCATCTGCTCACCGTCGAGGAGATGGACCAGCATCGCATCAACCGCATCCGGTTGACCGGCCAGCCGGCCCACGCGGACCAGCCCCGGCGCGCCGGCAGCCCGGCCGACAAGCCGGACAAGGCCGGCCGATCGGGCGGAGCATACCGATCCGACCAGGCACATCGCTCCGGCCGGACCGAGCCGTCGGGGCAGGCCAACCGCTCGGGCCGGACCGGCGGTGACAACACAGCGGGCGCGGACGACGCGGACGGACGGATACGACGATGACCCTGCTGTATCTCATCGGCGCGATCTTCCTGCTGGCCGGCAACGCGTTCTTCGTCGGTGCCGAGTTCGCCGTCATCTCAGTCCGTCGCGACCAGATGGAACCGTACGCAGCCGACGGCGACCAGCGAGCCCACGTCGTCCTCACCGCGATCGAAAACCTGTCGCTGATGCTCGCCGCATCCCAGCTCGGCATCACGATCTGCTCGCTCGGGCTCGGCGCGGTGGCCGAACCCGCGATCGCCCACCTGATCGAGGGGGGTCTGGACCGGCTCGGCGTCCCCGACAGCTTCTATCACCCGATCGGGTTCGCGGTCGCGCTCCTGATCGTCGTCTGCCTGCACATCGTGCTCGGCGAGATGGTGCCGAAGAACATCGCGCTGGCCGGCCCCGAGAAAGCGGCCCTCCGGCTCGCCCCACCGCTGCTCCGGTTCGCCGGCCTTGCCCGCCCACTGATCGTCTTTCTCAACGCCTTCGCCAACTGGTGCGTCAAGCTCGTCCGCGTCCATCCGGTGGACGAACTCAGCACCGCCTACACCCCGGACCAGCTCGCGGTGATGATCGCGGAATCGCGGCAGCAGGGGTTGCTGGAGGACACCGAGCACGAGCTGCTGACCGGCGCGCTGGAACTGTCCGAGCGGACCGCCGGCACCGTCATGATGCCGATCGCCGAGATCGTGACCGTCCCGTGGTCGGTGACCGCGTCCGAGTTGGAGAAGCTGGTCACCAGGACGGGCTTCTCCCGCTTCCCGGTGCGGGCCGCCGACGGCACCGGCCACGCCGGCCCGAGCAGCGATGCCGGTAATGCCGGCGTTGCCGTCCCGGGCGGCGTCCGGCCGAGCAGGCAGTCGCGCCCCGGTCCGGTCGACGGCGGTACCTCGGCCGGACCGGGCACGGTGATCGTCGGCTTCGTGCACGCCAAGGACGTCATCGGCATCCACGGCGATGCCCGGGACGAACCGCTGCCCCCGCGCCGGCTCCGGCCGATGGTCGAGGTCCGCGCCGACCTGCCTCTGGACGAAGTCCTGCGACTGATGCAACGGACCGGCTGCCACCTTGGCCGGGTACCCGGGTCGAACGGCACGACCCGCGGAGTCGTCGCCCTCGAGGACGTGGTCGAGGAGTTCGTGGGCGAGGTCGAGGACGCCAGTCACCGGATCCGGTGACTCCGCTCCACCCCGTCCCGGGACCGCCCCGGGAGCACCGATCACTCCGCGAGCACCGATCACTCCGCCCCGGAGGCGCCGATCACTTCGTCGTGAAAAGGCCGCGAAGAGGCGTGGGTGGAAATCGTCTCTATCACGACTGAAACTACCTACGCTGTCAGGAAGTTTTGGGCGCGGCCGACTGGACCACCTCGAACGACCACAGCGAAGCCCCGGTCGCAGCCGGCCCACCAGGTCCTCCATGCCCGCCGGGCCCGCCGGGCCCGCCATGACCACCGGGCCCGCCATGACCACCGGGCCCGCCATGACCACCGGGCCCGGGATGACCAGTCGGGTGAGCCGGCACCTGTCCGCCCGCGGTATCCGCCGCCTGTGCGTGACCGCTCTGGAAGGCAGTGGACGCCTGCCATTTCTGGAAGTCCTCCTCGCTACGCCAGCGCGTGTAGACGAGGTAGGTGTCGGTGCCCTCCACCGGTCGCAGCAGCTCGAACCACTCGAAACCGTCCGCAGCCTCCACTATTCCGGCACGGCCGGCGAACCGTTGTTCCAGCGTGGCCCGCAGTTCGGCCGGAACGGTCAGTGCATTGATCTTCACAACGCTCATGAGGTCACGTTAGTTCGTGACGCCGGCCGCGCGACACCGCATCGGCCCACTCGGATCGGTGCATGTGCACATTACCGGCATGTCATCACCATCCGGCCACAACCCTGACACGCAACGCACCCTTGCATGCATCCATCATGACCAATGTGGGACTATCGGTCGCTATTTGATTTCTGAGAGTAAGAAACGAGGATGTTCAGGTGACTGATCAGCGGCATCGAGTCGATGAGGTCACTGATGCCGCGACACGATCGATGTCCTGCCGCCAGGCGCCCTGCACGGATACCGATACCGACACCGGCGACACCGATGCCGGGCTGTTCGGACCGTCCAGCATGACCTGGCGGGTGCACGGCGATCCGAGCATGGTCGTTGCCGGGATCCGGGCACTGCTCCTGCAGGCCGTACACCCGCTGGCCATGGCCGGCGTCGCCCAGCACTCGGCCTACCAGGCCGACCCGTGGGGACGCCTACGGCGAACTGCCGCCTACGTCGGGACGATCACCTATGGGACGATGGACCAGGCGCGCCGCGCAGCCGAACGGGTACGCCACGCGCACGCGCGTATCCATGGCATCGAACCCGTCACCGGCCGTCCCTATCAGGCCGCCGATCCCGAACTGCTGCTGTGGGTGCACGTGAGCGAGGTCGAGTCCTTCCTCACGACGGCCTGCCGGTGCGGGCTGCGCCTCACCGGCAGGCAGGCCGACACCTACTTCGCCGAGCAGGTGCGCGCTGCCGAGCTGATCGGTATCCCGGCCCGGGACGTCCCGGCAAGTCGGGCCGCGGTTGCTCGCTACTTCGCCCGGATGCGGCCACATCTGCGGGTGACGTCGCAGTCTCGAGAGATGATCGCATTCATCCTGCGGCCGCCCATGCCCTGGTGGGTGTCGCGGACCACGCCCGCACGCCCGGCGTGGTCCGCACTGAGCGCGATCGCGGTCGGGATGCTGCCCGGCTGGGTACGCCGGCTCTACGGACTGTCCGACGCACCTGCACTGGCCACCGCCGCCTGTCTGGGCGCAAGGGCGACACGCACCGCCCTGCTCGCGCTGCCGCGCCGGCTCCGGCAGGTTCCCGAACTGCGGGATGCCATGGCGCGCCTCGCCAGGACCGGCCCCGGCGACCGGATGATTCCTCAGGGCGGTCCACGGCACCTGACGATGACACCGCCACGCCAGCGGACGGAGAAAGAGCAACCGCCGGACCGGGCCTGCCGCCTCCCTATCCACCTGGCAGCGGTGGCTGGGCCGGCGTCACCGGGCCGGTGACACCAGGACCATGATCCAAACATGTGGCGCCGGCCGGTGACACACGGTGGCCTAAAGCCTGACCTACCCGGCCGGCCCGACCTGTAGGCCCGACCCGTAGGGCCAAGCGGCGCCGGGAGCCCTCCCGACGGTATGCGACGCAGCAGGGATGCATTACGGAAAGCCATGTGGCTTAATCTTGCCGATCGTGGCTCAACTTCCCCGGGTAGCGGTGTTCGGCGCGGGGCCGGCTGCCGAGACGACTCTTCGCGTACTTGTCGACTCCGGGCTGGACGCGCACCTGTTCGTAACGCGCGATGTCGTCGGTAACGTCGTCGGTAACGTCGTCGACGGTAACTATGAGGTTCGCCCGGTCGACGATGGTCGTCGGCCGTTCGACATCCGTGCCGGTGACCAGCCGGCAACGCGGTGGGACGTCGTGGTGCTCACCGGAGGGATCACCGGGAGCATCGCAGAGAAGGTCGCTCCTCACCGCCTGACCAGGTCGCCTGCCGTCCCACCGCCGTTGTTCGGCGGGGTCTTCGACCCGGACGCGGAAGGGGTGTACGGATGCGGCTGCCTGGAGCGTCGGTCAAGTAGCGCAGATCCGTTCCGAAGCCGCCCAAGAATCCGTGATCGAAAAAGGACGCGTGACTGCCTGACCGGCGCTGTGGCGGGCCGCGACCTGCCGGTGTCGGGATCGACCGGCACCGGCACTGGCGACGCGGCCGGCAGCACCGACGCTGTCCGGCTTGCCGAGGCGCAGGCCCGCTGGCTGGGAGAGTACCTGCGTGGTCGCTATCTGCTACCACCGCGATCGGCGATGCTGACCGCTGCCAGCACCCCGAGACCACTGCGATCACTGCGATCACTGGCTGATGATCTTCGTAATCGCAGGCTCCGGCCACACCACCGCAGCGACGTCGATGCCTACCTGCGGTGGCTCGGAGCCGAGGTGCGTCAGGGGCGCGCGCGGGCCGCCGCGGGTGGTTATCCGCTGCCTGTTCCCTCCCTGATAACAGTGCGCTGATCCGCGTGGAGGTCCGCAGGCCTGCGGGAAACCGTCAGGCGAGGGTGGACAGTCGCTGCGCCGCCGCCCGCAGGGTGTCGAGCCGTTTCGGGAAGGCGAAACGCACGATGTGACGTCCGTCCGCGGGGTTGGCGAAGAACGACGATCCGGGGACCGCAGCCACCCCGGCCGTCTCCAGCAGCCGACGAGCGAAAGCCACGTCGTCGCCGTCGGGGTCGAGCGCTCGGGTATCACACATGACGTAGTACGCCCCGTCCGGTGGCCGGAACCGGAAACCGGCCGCGGCGAGCGCACCGCACAACAGGTCACGGCGCTCGCGGTACTCGGCGGCGATGCCGTCGTAGTAGCTCGGCGGCAGTGCCATGGCGGCGACCCCTCCCGCCTGCAACGGTGCGGCCGCGCCGACGGTCAGGAAATCATGGACCTTGCGGATGGCGGAGGTGTAGGCGGGTGGGGCTATGGTCCAGCCGACCCGCCAACCCGTCACCGCGTAGGTCTTCGACAGGGCGTTGACGGTGATCGTGCGGTCGGCGAGCCCCGGGACGGTAGCGGGTGGGATATGGCCGCCCGGGCCGAGATACTGGATGTGTTCGTAGATTTCGTCGGTGATGACGAGCGCGTCGTGTCGCTGGCAGAGCTCGGCAATCAACTCCAGCTCGGCACGGGTGAACACCTTGCCGGTCGGATTGTGCGGTGTGTTGACGACGACAGCACGGACCCGGTCGGAAAAGGCGGCGCGCAGCTGCGCCTCGTCAATACTCCAGTCGGGTTCGTGCAGCGGGACGAACCTGGGCCGCGCACCGGACAGGATCGCGTCCGGGCCGTAGTTTTCGTAGAAGGGCTCGAAGAGCAGCACCTCCTCGCCGGGATCGACCAACGCGAGCATCGTCGCCATCATCGCCTCGGTGGAGCCACAGGTCACACAGATCTCGATCTCCGGATCCACCGTCCAGCCCGGGTAGGTACGGGCGACCTTGGCCGCAATCGCGTGCCGGAAGGCCCTCGCCCCCCAGGTGATGGCGTACTGGTTGTCGTCCGCGTCGATGGCGGCCTTCGCCGCTTCCTTCAGCTCGTCCGGGCAGGGGAAGTCCGGGAAGCCCTGCGCGAGGTTGATACCGGCGTGCGCCAGGCAGAGCCGGGTCATCTCCCGTATCACCGACTCGGTGAATGTCCCGGCCTTCGCCGACACCCGGGCCGGGATGCCGGCGTCCGGCCGAACCGAACCGCCGCCCACCAGCCCGGCGTCCGCCAAACGGGCATCCGACAGCGCAACCGTGGAATCGGCAACCACGGAAGCGGTATTCGACTGACCAGCACTCACCCGCTCTGTCACCAGGCCATCATGGCCCAGCGCCTGCCGGCAGGCCGGGCAACGGGCAGGTCCCGACCGGCCAAAGGCCACCCGACCATGATTCTTCTCGTAGCCGGAGGCCCGGAGGGTACTGGGCTCAGCCGGGCTCGCGGTCGGCGACAGCGTCCCAGGACTCGCGGTCGGGCGCGGCGGCGCGGCCCTCGGGACAGTGTCGCCGGTAGTCACACCAGGAACACAGTCGGCTCGGCTGCGGCGGGAACGCCGTGTCGGGTCCGGTATCGCTGCGCAGTGCTTCGCCCGCCCGCTCAGCATCGTCGGCCAGCGCCTCGGCCCGTCCAAGATGGCGGCGAAGCGACGCCTCGTCGTGTTCGGCGCCCGCCACGGTGCCGGTGGGGAGATGGTGCAGCTCAACCCGCCAGCAAGGGCGGCGCAGCGTACGGGACACCGCCAACGCGTAGAGAGCCAGCGCCTGGGAGGTGCGGGCGTCGTCATCGGTGGGCGGACGGCGTCCCGTCTTGTAGTCGACGACGACGAGTTCGCCGTCACGGTCGTCAAGCCGGTCGACCCGCCCGGACAGGGCCAGCCGTTCGGTGCGCGCGGCAACCTGACGTTCCACCGCCCTGGGCTCACGGGACGGGTCGAGGGTGGCCACGTAGCGTCCGACCATCTCCGCGGCCCGCTCCCGCCAGCTCGCGGACTGCTCCGCGTCCCGCCAGCCATCCGTGATCCACAACAGGCGGACGAGGTGGGCGGCGCGGGTCGGCGTGCGGCGGGCCAGCGGTTCGTCCCACCAGGCCCGCAGGGCGTTGTGCACGCTGGAACCGAGGGAGTTGTGGGCCCACGGCGGCCCCTTCGGGGGCGCCGGACGGTCGAGATAAGCCATCCGATAGCGGCGGGGACATTCCGCGAACGCGGACAGTTTCGACGGGGTGCACACGAACAGCCGCCGCGGCATGCCGTCCAACTGCAACTGGTCCACGAAACGATCCTCTCATCCGTCCCGATGCTGTCCCGGGGGCCGCAGGGTCACCGGCTCTCCCCACGGCCGCCTGCCTCGTCAGCGGCATCCGTGCGGCATCCGCGTGACATCCGTGTGACGTCTCATCCGTGTGAGGTCACGGTGGGAGCCGGATGGAGCGCTGGACGGTGGCAATCTCGACTGGCATGCTGGTGGCCATGCTCGGTGGATCTCGTGTCTGCGCGCTTCGCGCGAGCAGATCGCCGGATCATTTTTACCAGGGGCCGGGCACGGTCCCTGCACTGCCGCGTATCTGACGCGACACGCCGAGACTCAAGGCCCGGACTCTCCCCGGGCCTGCCAGGCTCTGGGATGACCGGGTCCCGAACGAAAAGGGCCCAGATGACAAGCCACGCGCTCCCCTCAGCCACGCCGGCACCGACGATCTCCTCGATCGCGGACGGCCGGCAGACCATCGACGAGATCGACGTCCAGCTTCGCGCGCTCGTCGGCGCACGCCTGGAGATATCCCGTCAGATTCAGGCGCTGCGTTCCGCGGACGGCGGTCCGCGCATCCAGCACCAGCGGGAAAACGAGATCATCACAGCCTGGTCGCGGGAACTCGGGCCGCGCGGGGTTGAAATCGCCCTGTCCATTCTCACGCTATGTCGCGGATCTCTTACATAAACCCTCCGGTCGAGAATGCCGGTCAGACCCCGGTCGAGGGCGCCGGTCAGGCCCGCCGATCGGCGGCGCCGGTCAGATCCTCCGGTCGGTGGAGTTGCGGCGTTCGGATCGCCGCTCCCACGATCCAGGGCTGCGACGACGCCCAGCGGCTGCGTCCTCACCTGTTCCCGCGTCTGTCCCCGCGGACTCGGCCAGCAGCGCCCGAAGCTCCGCACGCAGCTCGGAACGCAGGTAGTCGCGGGTCGCCAGTTCCCCGACCCTGATACGGATTGCCGCTATCTCGCGGGCGAGGTATTCGGTGTCGTCGAGCTGGCGTCCGGTGCGCTCCCGATCCTGCGCGAGGTTGGCCCGGTCCCGGTCGTCCTGCCGGTTCTGCGCCAGCAGGATCAGCGGTGCGGCATACGCCGCCTGCAGGGACAGCGCCAGCGTCAGAAAGATGAACGGATAGTTGTCGAACCGCAGGTCACGGGGTGCGATGATGTTGTAGCTGATCCACAACACCACCACTATGCTCTGGACCACGAGAAAGCGCGCGGTCCCGATGAACCGGGCGATCCGCTCGGCGGCCCGGCCAAAGGCGTCCGGTTCGTAGGGACGGCGGGTCAGCGCCGACCGGCGGGACGGGCGAGGCTGATCGAGCCTGCCCGTACGACGGCGGATCTTCATCAGGTGCCCACGCTCGGGGGGTGCGCACCCGAGGCGTCCGAGTCGAGGTCGTGTTCCCGCCAGCCGGCCGGCAACAGGTGGTCCAGCACGTCGTCGACGGTGACCACCCCCACCAGCCGGGCGCTGTCGTCCAGCACCGGGGCGGCAACCAGGTTGTACGACGCGAGGTGACGGGTCACCTCCTGCAGCGACGCCTCCGGCCGCAGTGGGGTGATGTCGACGTCGACGATGCCGCTGACGAGCATCCCGGGCGGTTCCCTCAGCAGACGCTGGAAATGGGCAAGCCCGAGGTAGCGCCCGGTGGGTGTCTCGAACGGAGGACGCACCACGTACACCTGCGCGGCCAGGGCCGGGGAAAGCTCCGGCGCCCGCACCCGCGCGATCGCCTCGGCCACGCTCGCGTTCGGGCCGACGATCACCGGTTCGCTGGTCATCATGCCGCCGGCGGTCCTGTCGGGGTAGACGAGCAGGCGCCGGACCGGCTCAGCCTCCCGCGGTTCCATCAACAACAGCAACCGCTCGGCCTCCCCGGCGGGCAGGTCCCCCAGCAGGTCGGCAGCGTCATCGGGGCCCATCGCCTCCAGGACGTCGGCGGCCCGCTCGTCGGCGAGCCCGCCGAGCAGTTCGACCTGCTCGTCCTCGGGCAGTTCTTCCAGGACGTCGGCGAGCCGCTCGTCGTCGAGGGCCGCAGCCACCTCGACACGGCGTTTGTCGGACAGATCCCGCAGGAGCGAGGCGAGGTCCGCGGGCCGCAGCTTCTCGAACACCGCGAGCATGTTGGCCGCGCCCTGGTCCTCCTCCGGCAGGGAGAATCCGGTGACTTCAGCCCAGGAGACCGCGCGGACCTCGCCGCGGCGCCGCCGGCCGGTCCGTACCGCGACCTGGTCGAGAACCCAGTCGCCGCCGCGGATCTGTTCGATCGCGGCGTCCACCACGACGACACGGATACCGGTCGCGACCAGCGTCACCTGCCGGTCCAGGAGCTCACCGAGCACAAGGGTCTCGCCGGGACGCTGGGCGAACCGGCGCCAGCTCAACCTGGCCGAGGACAGCACCACGGCACCCGACTCCACCCCGGTCACCCTGCTGATCGGGACGAAGATGGGATGGCGTTGCACCTCGACCGCAAGCCCGAGGACGCGCGGCGGTTGGCTACCCAGCCGCAACATCACCACCACGTCCCGCAGCCGTCCGACCACGTCACCGTTGGGATCGAGGACGAGCAGGCCCGCCAGTCTCCGACAGAACAGCCGGGCCGGTGCCGCTGTCATGGCCGAACACCACGGTGTGGTTCACAGTTCGGCCTCACCGCGCGAGGCTACCTCCACCGCCCGATCCACTGTCGATCTTACTGCTCGGACCAGCTGCCGAGATCCGCGGCGCCCGCCACGGGGCACCAGCCGGAACAAGCCTCACGAGCCTCCTGAGGCTCACGGCGACGAGGTGACGGGGGCTGGGGCTGCTAATAGGGCGCCCGCTTGGCCAGTCCGAGGGCGTAGTCCGTCCAGAACTCACCGGCCGGCGGGCCTCCGTTACACGTGCCGTCGGACTCCCCGGGGCCCTTCACCCACAGGAACGCGTCCGCGCGCTCGTCACCGGTTGCCGTGGTCGGACGGGTTCCCAACGCTCGCCCCGCCGGATTGCACCACTGCCTGTCCGGAGCCGGGCCGCGCCCGTTGCGGCTGGTGTCGACGACGAAGTGGCCACTGCCGCCGAGCTCGTCGACGATCTGGTCGCCGTAGGCCAGCAGGTCGGTGGTGTCGACGAAGTTCGCCGTGTTCAGAGCGAAGCCGCGCACGGCGGCGACACCGGCAAGCCGCAGGCGTCCGGCCATTTCGGTGGCAGGGCGCCAGTCCGGCTGCCCCGCGTCGAGGTAGACGGTGGCTCCGTGCTGGGTCAGCAGCATGCCCGCCTCACGGATCAGCGTGTAGCGCGTCTGCCGGTCAGCGGCTGACAGGCAGTCCGCACCGGCGATCGCGTCCGGCTCGAGTACCACGGCGGCAGGGCCCGAGTCGATGCCGGCGGCAACCTCCGAGATCCACGCACGGTATTCGGCCGGCGAGTTCGCCCCGCCGGCCGAGTAGCCGCCGCAGTCGCGGGCCGGTATGTGGTAGACGGCGAATATCGCGATCGCGTGGGCGGCCCGCGCGCTGCTGACCCGCGCGGCGACCATGGTGCGGACCTGCGTGGTCGGGAACCAGTCACCGAGCCACATCGCCTGCGGGGTACCCGCGATCTTGTCGAGCAGGCTCGCGTTCGCGGGACTGCGGCTGCGCAGCCGGGCCGTGACCGCGTCCGCCCGCGTGTCGGGATCATCGTAGAAGCGGACACCGGCCAGCGGGTTTCCAGCCGCTCCCGGGCCCGGGAGCGTCCCGGGCGGGGTGACAACCGCAGCCGAAAGCGGCCCCGGCGTGGCGGTGGCCGTGGCACCTGGGGACGCCGGTGCCCGCAGCGTCCCCACGTCCCCGGGCCGGCAGCCGGCTGCCAGGACGAGTGATACGGCCACGATCATCGTGGCGGCCGCAGCCAGGTGCCGCCAGGTAACCGGCCTCTGGTGGACCTTGGTAACCGGCCCTTGGTGGACCTTGCGAAGAACCGAGAGCACCGCACCTCCGGAGGCACAACGGGTATGCCAACACCCACCGCATCGAGCCCCCTCGGGACTATTTTAGGCGCTATCCGGCAGATATCGTCTGATACGGGCAGTGATTGCCGATACGGACAATGATCCAGATGGCGTTCCGCAGGGCGGAGGACGGCGGGCTCCCGCGCCGTCGCGACCGGGGACCCGCGCCGTCGCGGAGTAACGGTGTGGGTGGCGACGGTGTGGGTGGCGACGGTGCGGGTGGCAACAGACAGGGAGTGATCGTTATCGTCGCTGGCGCCCGTCCCCGAATGCCGTGATACTCCTCATAAGTATGTGACGGCCCGCATGTGATTCCCGACGGTTGGTACGGAAGTGGTATGGGTCGGCCACGATACGGTGAGAGGGGAAGCGGACACGATGGGCAGGATCGCGCAGACCGACGGTCTGACCGACGTCCAGGCCGACATTTTGTCGGCTGTGCGTATATTCGTCGACAAGGAGATTCTGCCGTACGCCACGGAACTCGAGCACAAGGACGAGTTCCCCGAGGCGATCGTCGAGGCCATGAAGGAGATGGGGCTGTTCGGGATCACCATTCCCGAGGAGTACGGCGGGCTCGGTGAATCACTGCTCACCTACGCCCTGGTCGTCGAGGAGATCGCCCGTGGCTGGATGAGCGTGTCGGGTGTAATTAACACACATTTCATAGTCGCCTACCTCATCATTCAGCACGGCACGCCGGAACAGAAGCAGCGACTCCTGCCGAAAATGGCGACCGGGGAGGTCCGTGGTGCTTTCTCGATGAGCGAGCCCGGCTGCGGTTCGGACGTGTCCGCGATCAGCACCCGGGCCACTCCCGACGGTGACGACTACCTCGTCAACGGCCAGAAGATGTGGCTGACGAACGGTGCCCGTGCCGGCCTCGTCGCGACTCTCGTGAAGACCGACGAGGGGGCCGACTCCGTCTACCGGAACATGACGACGTTCCTGCTGGAAAAAGAACCCGGGTTCGGCACCCACGGCGGCATCACAATCCCCGGAAAGATCGACAAACTCGGCTACAAGGGGGTCGAGACCACCGAGATGGTGCTCGACAACCACCGGGTACCGGCATCGTCGATCCTCGGTGGCACGGACGGCCGCGGTAAGGGCTTTTACCAGATGATGGATGGCGTGGAGGTCGGCCGGGTCAATGTCGCGGCCCGCGCCTGCGGCATCATGATCCGGGCATTCGAGCTGGCCATCGCCTACGCCCAACAGCGCCGGACCTTCGGTAAGCAGATCATCGACCACCAGGCGATCGCCTTCAAGCTGGCGGAGATGGCGACCAAGGTCGAGGCCGGCCACCTGATGATGGTGAACGCGGCCCGCAAGAAGGACAGCGGCCAGCGCAACGACGTCGAGGCCGGAATGGCCAAGTATCTTGCCAGCGAGTACTGCTACGAGGTGACGACCGACTCTTTCCGCATCCACGGCGGATACGGCTACTCGAAGGAATACGAGATCGAGCGGCTTTTCCGCGAGGCGCCGTTCATGCTCATAGGCGAGGGCACGTCCGAGGTGCAGAAGCGCATTATCAGCCGTGCGCTGCTGCGGGACTACAAACTGTCGTAAACCGCATGTCAACACCGGCAGACGGCCGAACACCGACAGATGGCCAAATGCCGGCAGACGGCCTCGGTGCCGGCGGACGTCGGGTGATGATCGGGAACGGTTCCGGTCGTCACCCGACATCCAGCCCGGACCACCGGGCCGCCGGCCTACAGGTACTGCTTGGACGGGCCGACCATCGCGCGTACGGTTTTGCCGTCGTGAAACTCACCGATGGCGGTCATCGTCCAGTTCGGACCACCGTGCTGGCGAGCCACCTTGCACATGACGAGCCCGGTCTGCGGCTTCGATTCGGACAGGTCGAACCGGACGAGTTCGGCGCCGGTGAAGTCGTCGATCAACCGGCAGAAGGCGTTGCGAACCTCGGTGAACTGCTGACCCTGGAAGCTGTTCACCGTGAAGACCAGGGCCTCGACGTTCGGCGGGAGCGCGGCCAGGTCGACGAAGATGGTCTCGTCGTCGCCCTCACCGGCACCGGTGAGGTTGTCGCCGGAATGGCGAACCGCGCCGCGGGCGCCCTTCTTGGACATGAACCACACCTTGTCCACATCCTTGCCCCGGTTGTCGAACAGGATGCAGGAGGCGTCCAGGTCGATCTGGCGCCCGCTGTATGCCGGATCCCAGCCGAGGCCCATCCGCACCCGGGTCAGGGGCGGAGCACCGCTCTTGACCAGCGAGACGCTCTGGCCCTTGCGCAGGGAGACCCGGCCCTTGTCCAGGTTCACGGGCGCGCCGCCGGCGCCGGTTACCGGCGGGGGCGGTGGCGCACCCCAACCCTGCGGGGCCGGTGGCTGGCCGGCTCCCCAACCGCTCTGTGGAGGCGGCGGAGCCTGCTGCTGGCCCTGCGGCGTACCCCAGTAATGTTGCTGCCCGCCGGGCTGTACCGGTGCCGGCTGCCCCCACGGCTGGGTCGGCTGGGGTGGCTGAGCCGGTGGTGGTGGGGGTGCGCCCCAACCTCCGCCCGCCCCGGCGGGTTGTGCGGGCTGCCCCGACGGCGTCCCCCACTGGGGTTGACCTCCCGATCCGGCCGGCGGCGCACCCCACTGGGACCCTCCCCCCGAG
>NZ_CAAAFR010000035.1:0-6799 GCF_900634745.1 Protofrankia symbiont of Coriaria ruscifolia | reverse complement strand
TCCCCCACCCGTCCCAGCAGAGCGTCCAACCGGGCAAGCTCAGCTGTCCGCCCGACGAACCCGCCCGCAGCCACCCGCCACTCCTCCCAGCCAAACTACAACCGAGTGTAGTTCAACCCAGTGGAGTTACAGGCGCCATCAAGGGGCAGACGCGTCGCCGGTGCCGGTGGGCGCCGGTGACCCGTACATGCCCATCTCCACCGCGTCCGCGGTCATCTCCGCCAACAGCTCACGGCGCCTACGGCTACGCCGCTGCTTGTAAGCGAGCACCTGCTCCAGCGGGATCCGCCGCGACGAACTCGGCCGGGAGTAGCCGATCTCCCCCGCATCCAACAGCTTGATCAACGTTGGGCGGGAGACACCCAGCAGATCGGCAGCCTCACGCGTCGTCAGCTCCTGGTCCACCGGCACCACCGCCATACCCCTGCCGGACGCGAGCACCTCGGCCACCCGCACAAGGACGTCACGTACGGAACGGGGCAGTTCCGCCTCAACGCCGCCCTGGATCAACGCCAACGACCGACCGCCACTCTCATCCAGAAGATCTACCAGGCGAACCAGGACAGCCCGCTCGTCCGACGTCGGCATTGGACCGTACCCGCTTCGGTGGACGACCGACGTAGCTGCCCGATCCGTCGGGAGAGCTGGACATGGGCGCGACACGCCGTAGATTTACCGAGGAGTACAAAGAACAAGCGGTAGCTTTCGTCATCGACGGCGGCCGTCCGGTCGTCGAGGTCGCCCGGAACATCGGCGTCCACGAGATGACGTTGGGAAAATGGGTGAAGAAAGCGAAGGAAGAGGCCGCGCCGTTGTCGCCGGACGCCCCCTGGACGAGTCCGAACGCGCTGAACTCGTCCACCTACGCGGCGAAGTCAAAGACGCGAACTCCACCATCAACGAGCTGCAGATGCAGGTCGAGTTCGCAAAAAAAGTAGCGACCTGGTTCGCGAAGGGAAAGCAGTGAAGTTCGCTGCCATCGCGGACTGGGCTGCCTCCGGTGAGTTCCCCGTCGCGTTCATGTGCGCCGAACTCGACGTGTCCCGCTCCGGCTACTACGCCTGGTCCCGGGCCGTGCCCAGCCAGCGCTCCCTCGACGACACCACCTACACCACCCTGATCAGGAAGATCCACGCCGACGGACGCGGCAATCCAGGCGTCCGCCGGATCCGCGCCGGCCTGGCCGCCGCCGGCCACCAGCTCTCCCACAAGCGGGTCTGGCGTCTCATGCGGGCCGCCGGCCTGCAAGGACGCCACCCCAAGGCCTGGAAACGCACCACCGTCGCCGGCGACCAGCCCGTCCCCGCACCCGACCTGATCTCCCGCGACTTCACCGCCACCGCACCCGATACCCGCTGGTGCGGCGACATCACCTACGTCAGGACCTGGGACGGCTGGGCCTACGTCGCCACCGTGATCGACCTGCACTCCCGCGCCGTCGTCGGCTGGGCCGCCGCCGACCACATGAGAACCAGCCTCATCACCGACGCGCTCGACAACGCACTCACCCGACGCCAACCACCACCAGGAGTGATCTTCCACAGCGACCGCGGAACCCAGTACACCTCGCAGGAATTTAGCCTCAGGCTTTCACCGGTGATCGTTTGAGGGTGTGTCGGAAATGAGAAAGGTGCTCCTGACCTGGGAGGATTGAGGTTATCGAGGCCTTGTCCGTCCCAAACCGAGGAGCACCCTCGTGGTGAAGACTACCGATGTCTACCCGTCTATCGACGTGGACGCCGCCGGTCGGGGAGTCGTGTCTCACGGCGGCGGGGTCCTGCTGACCGAGGCCGTCCGGGCCAGCGGGCTGGGCCGGACGCTGTCAGCGGCGCTGTCGCCGTGGCGGCCGGGTCGGGCGGTGCACGACCCGGGCAAGGTGCTGCTGGACGTGGCGCTGTCACTGGCGCTGGGCGGGGACTGCCTGGCCGACGTGTCGCTGCTGCGCGCCGAGCCGGGGATGTTCGGGCCGGTGGCCTCGGACCCGACGGTGTCCCGGCTGATCGACCGGCTGGCCGCCGACGCCGACACGGCGTTGCAAGCGATCGATACCGCGCGGGCGGCCGCGCGTTCCCGGGTCTGGGAGCTCGCCGGCAGCCACGCTCCTCATACCGGGGTGTCGGCGGACGCTCCGCTGCTGGTGGACCTGGACGCCACGCTGGTCACCGCCCACTCGGAGAAGGAGAACGCCGACCGGACGTGGAAGAAGGGATTCGGTTTCCACCCGCTGTGGGCGTTCGCCGACCACGGCGCCGCCGGTTCGGGTGAGCCGCTGGCCGTGCTGCTGCGGCCGGGCAACGCCGGCTCGAACACTGCGAGCGACCACATCACGGTCGCCGCTGCCGCGCTGGCGCAGGTACCCCGCCGGCTTCGGCGGAGCAGGGCGGTGCTGGTCCGGACCGACAGCGGCGGCGGCACGCATGCCTTCGTCGGCTGGCTGCACCGCCGCCGGTTGTCTTACTCGGTCGGTTTCACCCTGCCCGGCAACGCCGCCGACCTGATCGCCACGGTGCCGGCTCGGGCGTGGACGCCGGCCTACGACGCTGACGGCCAGCCCCGCCCCGGCGCGTGGGTGGCCGAACTGACCGGCCTGATGGACCTGTCCGGCTGGCCCGCGGGTATCCGAGTGATCGTCCGTAAGGAACGCCCGCACCCCGGCGCCCAGCTGCGCATCACCGACCCCGACGGCAACCGGTGCACCGCGTTCGCGACGAACAGCGTGCGTGGGCAACTCGCCGACCTCGAACTCCGCCACCGCCGCCGGGCCCGCTGCGAGGACCGCATCCGCGGCGCGAAGGACACCGGCCTCCGCAATCTGCCCCTGCACGATTTCACCCAGAACCAGATCTGGTGCGCGATCGTCGCGTTGGCCTGCGACCTGCTCGCTTGGACCCAGCTACTCGCTCTGCCCGACCACACCGCCCGCCGATGGGAACCCAAACGCCTGCGGCACAGGCTGTTCACCATCGCCGGACGGCTTGCCCGCCACGCCCGCAGGGCCGTGCTGCACCTGGCCGCCCACCACCCGTGGACGCAGCTGGCCGTCCAGGCGCTGACCACCCTGCGCACGCTGCCCGACCCTGGGTAGCCCACCGACCCGCCCTGCCCCGACGACCCGAAGGACACCGGCCGTGGACCGGCGCCCCGTCCGCGCGACAACGGGCCACCCCGTCACGACCGGACGGCACAACTCAACATCGAAAACACGGGGCGGTCATCACGGAACCTCGCCCACCCGCCACGCGAAAGATCCAGGCTAATGCGGAGGTCGGCATTACGTTCCCTTCTTCAGGTCGCCGGTCTCATCGATGACCAGAACAGCGTCGGGATGCCCGAGATGTTCGATGACGTAGTCACGCAGGTCAGCGCGCAGACCGTCGTCGTCCCACACCGCCGCGGCCAGGAAGTGCTGCATCCCGCCCGGCGAGGCATCCCCGGCATGCTCGGCGAGCGCCCAGCAGTTCACTCGCGGTAGCCCGGCCAGCAGACCCTGCAGGAACGACCGCGCCCGCCTGCGTGACTCGACACGAGCGAAACGACCATCGATCCGGGCCCCGAGGGCCTCGAACTCCTGCCGCCACCGGTCGAGGTCTACGCTGGGGCACACGGCCACTGGCTGATCTTCGAGAGTCCACACAACCCCCGAGGATCACCGGTGGCCTCCTTCATGCCCGGACCAGCCCCCACGCAGCCCGGCTACCCAACCTCCACCCACCAGATCTAAACGATCACAAAAGTCGGGCTGGAGTAGTAGCAGTGAGGCTTCGCCTCGGACCGCCGAGCAGCGCGGCTGGGCTGGCGGCCCCGGTGCCGGCCGGCGCATCCTGGCGACCGTAGCCGTGTCAGGAGGCCGGTCATGGGTGCGCATACGGTGACGGTCAACGAGGTGCTCGACGGGCACGTGGCGCTGGACATCCAGTGCCTGGACCGGATCTATCTCAACGCCTACGTGCCGACGTTGCAGACCAGCGCGCAGGTCACGGCGTTCCTGTCCGGTCATCTGGGCTACCCGTTTCCGTCACCGGCGCTGTTCAACCAGATCGGCCAGCGGTTCCGCCGCGCGGTCGCCTCGTTCGCCGAGGCCAACGACATCCCGTGGGTGCGCTTCGGCAGGGACGACGTGGGCGGCAAGCTGGAACTGATGCGTCCGCATCTGGATCGCCAGGCCGCGACCGGACGGTCCGGGGTCGCCGCGATCGGGGTGGCCCAGGAGTTCCAGCGGGTCTGGACCGCCTACGAACGCCACACCGCCACTGGGGCGGTGCAGTGGTCGTTCACCAAAACCGACCGGCGGGTGTCCTGCTACTACTTCTACGTGTGGGACGCCGACTTCGGCCCGGCGTTCATCAAGATGTGCAGCTACTTCCCGTATCCGGCGAAGATCTGGCTCAACGGGCACGAGTGGGCCAAACGCCAGGCGACCCGGGCCGGGATCGGCTTTGCCGAGCTGTCCAACGGGTTCGCCGCCGCCGCCGACCCGGCCGCGCTGCAGGAGATCTGCGACCGGCTGAACCCGGGCACGATCGACGTGTTCGTGCAGCGCTGGCTGGCCCGGCTGCCGCTGCCGCTCACCGCCACCGATCGGAACGCCGGCTACTGGTGGGAAACCTCCATGCGCCAGATCGAGATCTCCCGCACCCTCGTGTGCGACGCGCCCCGGCACGCCCGCGGCTTCTTCGAGGCGCTCATCGCCGACAACCTCGACCTCGGCCGCCCGCACAACGTGGAAATCATCTTCGGACGCCTCATCCGCCGTGACACGAAGGGAACCTTCCGCACCGCGATCGACCGCCGCGACAACGGCGGTGTCGTGGTCAACGTCTTCTACAAGCACTCCCGCATCAAGCAGTACCTCAAGGACGGTCGGGCCATGCGGATCGAGACCGTCATCAACGCCCCGCGTGACCTGGGCTGCAACGCCCGCCTGTGCCACCTGCCCGAGCTGCAGTCCAAGGCCCGTGCGGCCAACCGCCGGATCCTGGACGCTGAACGGGTCGGCCAGGGCTGTGTCCTCGCGAGTCCAGCCTTCGAGCGGATCGCGCACCCCACCGTCGACGCGGAGGGGCGGCGGACCCCGGCCCTGCGGTTCGGTGATCCACGGGTCATGGCCCTGACCGGCGCCCTGTGTCAGACGCTGCTCGCCGCGACCGGCTTCACCAACAAGAACCTACGTGTCTTGATCGCTGGGCTGCTCGGCAGCGACTACCGCCCCAGCCAGATGACCTATGACCTGCGCCGGCTGCGCCTGGCCGGCCTGATCCGCCGGCTACCGCACAGCAACCGCTACACGCTCACCGACGACGGCATCCGCATCGCCGTCTTCTACACCAAGGTCTACAACCGGCTCCTCGTCCCGCTTACCGCGGCCGACCAGCGCCAGGCCCCACCCGAGCTGCGCGACGCGCTCCGCATCCTCGATCGCCACGTCGACAACTACATCGACCACGCCCGGCTCGCACCCGCAGCCTGAAACGTGACACAGATGTGAAGAACCCACAGACCAAAGATCGCTAGCGAACTAAACACCGCGACAACTCACGCTGGAAGCCCGAGGCTCCCGACGCGATACCGCACGTCCAGTACCAGCCCTTCCGTGGCTGGGTAATTCACTCCTCAGGAGGCTCGACGGGAACCTCACCGACGTGGCTGATGGCCCCGACGCGGTTCTCGGTCGCGACGGAGACTGAGGCCGACGTGGTGGTTCCGAGCAAGATCGCCACCAGGACGGCTACAAAGGAGACAAGGAGGCCAGACAGCCAACGAATCAGGTCGATCTTCCGCGTCGAGGACCGCCATCGACCGATCGAGTCGACGCACTCTGAACTCGCTGCGCCTGCCATCACGGCGCGGGTCTTCTCAGCCACGACCCCCGTCCAACCCTGATCAGGCTGACGCCGTCTTCCTCGGGCCCCACAAGGAGATCGGGATCGCTGGGAGGAGCAATCGGACGCGATTCGATGCCGTGACGCCAAGCATCGCCACCCTCAGGGAGATAGCGGTCTACTACTAGTGCACGAGTCTCGGGGACTACGCACGCGCATAGCGCTAACCCTGCAATGACCCTCTCGGCTTCTTGGCGGAGCAAGCCGTCGATGCTGAAGGTCACACAGGTTCCCCCCGACTCAACTGCCACGACAACGTCCGTATCCGCATCGACCCAGAGTTGCATCGTGAGCACATGCTGCGCTGTCCACTCAGCGGCAACGAACGAGAGCGATGCCTCGCGGCGCGACCCGATTTCGTCGAACACATAGATGAGCTCGTCTGCAGGATGACGGAGATGGAGCCCTTGCCCGTCGAGCAGCTCAAGCATGTGCTCGACGCCCCGCTCCGGCACTCGGTCAAAGAACCACCAAGCTTCACCGAGACCCATAGTCAGGGCCTACCGAACGTGAATACGTTGCCTTCACCCAGAATCTTGCCAGCCAGGTCGATGGCAGATTGTGGTGTACCTCGCTCGAAGTACGCCTGACCCGGAACACCGGCCTCGCCAGCGGCGTACCTGAGGATGTTCAGCTTCTGGCCCAGTTTCGCAAGGTTCGCCGCCTTTGCTGGTCCACCTACAGCGATGTACTCGCCTCCCGGACCCAGAACGTCCACGTCAGTCGAGCCGACGCCCGGCTGAACGATCTTCATTCCCGGGGCGCCAGGTTCGCCGAGAACGCGGCCACCTGTCAGTCTCGCCACGGCCGACTCTCGAGAAGCACCAACAAGCGCGCTATCTGCGGCGTTCAGCGGACATGACTCGAGACCGAGGGGGTCGAGCTCCCGATAAGGGTTGGGGACGTAGGTATGGGGGTTG
>NZ_CAAAFR010000034.1:0-35769 GCF_900634745.1 Protofrankia symbiont of Coriaria ruscifolia | reverse complement strand
CCCGAGGGCCTCCCCCACTGGGGCTGCCCCGACGGCGTTCCCCACTGCTGCCCCGCCGGCGGGGAAACTATCTGGGTAGGGGGGTCGACCTGACCACCGGGGTCGTCCACTGTGATCCCGAAATCGGTGGCGATACCGGCAAGGCCGGAGGCGTATCCCTGCCCCACGGCGCGCACCTTCCACGCCCCCTGGCGCCGGTAGAGCTCCACGAGTACCAGTGCGGTCTCGACGGTCAGCCCGACCGGGTCGAAGCGGGCGAGCTCCCCACCCCGGGTGCCCCGGACCACGACCTGCAACCCGTTCACGGCTGCGAAGGTCTGCGGACCGGATCCGTCCAGGCTGCCGGTGATGACCACCTTGTCGATGTCGGCTGGTACCTGCGTCAAGGTGAACTCGAGCGCTGACGGTGGCAGAAGGCGCACCCCCGGCCCGGTGGGCTGATTGAAGAACACGAAGTCGTCATCGGAGCGGACCTTGCCGTTCGCGGTCACCAGCAGCGCGGCAATGTCCAGCGGAGTGGACGAACTGATCTCCACCCGTACATCGGTAGTGGACAACGGTGCGTTCGCGCCCTTGCTCAGCACCTGCGCCATGGTGGCCTCCGCATCTGCCCTGTTGCTGCCCTGTTGCCCGCTGGCATGTTGCTCATCGGCATGTCGTTCGACGTCCGCGGGCGTGACTCCCGCGAGGCCATCGTGACGGATACCGTTCCCCGCCCGGCGACCGGCACCCGGCGACCGCCCGTTTCCGCATAACGACAGACGCGCCCGACGGGGTAACGACCCGGCCCCGATCCACGGTTCCGCCTGAGCCGGACCTTCCCGCCGCCTGCACATCTTTCCTCACGTCCGGTTTCCTCACGTCCGGCTCCTCGAGTTCGCCAACGCCGGATCTTGGACGCCAGCTCTCATCGCGCGTCCGGAGGCCCCTTATGAGCCTGCCCGGCCGGAGGACACGCGATCATGCTTCTTGTCGCGTGTCCGGGGCCCTTACCTTGATTTAGAGTCGGCGCTGTGGACGGTCCAGGAGTACTGAAACTGGTGGAATCGCACCTGATACGGGAGTTCGGCCCCGACACGGGCCGCGCGAAAATCACGTTTCTCGGTTCCGAGCCGATCGAGGTGCTGCGTTTCGGTCACACGACGGAGGGGATCGTCCGCTATGCGACCCTCGGGATGTCCAGGGCCCCGATGAGCGATCCGGCGTCCCCCGTGCTCGACCCGGCGGGACCGCGTGCCGAGTTGGTGCTCTCGCTGAAGGAGCACCGCGACAGCGTGCCCCGCCGGCTCGCCCTGCTGGCCGCGATCCCGGTTGTCGAAGGCGTCCCGGTGGTTGCCGGAGCCGGCCTCGACCTGGGTGAACCGCTGTGGGACGGCGCCGGGTTCACTGCTGTCCTCGTCGCCGAACCCGGCGGGCTCATCCCTGACCTGCCGCTGCCGGCTCCGTCCCTGCCAGATCCGGCGCTGGCGGATCCGTCCCTGGCGAATCCGGCACTGCCGGGCGAGCCCGTGAGCCGGCAACCGGCGCGGACCCCCGGGCCGGCACCCGCGCCGGTGCGTTTCCTGCCGGTCCTGCCGATGACGCCCAACGAGTCCGCGTTCAAGCGGGTCCATGGGGCAGCCGAGCTGCAACGGCGCTGGCTGGCTGCCGGCACCGATCTGCGTGATCCCCGGCGCGCCGGGCTGCGTCTGGACGCCGGTGACCGGTAGGGACACCGGCCACACAACGGCATCCGGAAGAACAGCGTCCCGCGGAACATCGTGTTCCGCGGAACATCGTCCGGGGAACGCCGTCGCCCGCGCCGGAGCCCCTCGGGGACCGGGACCGGAGCCGATCAGATCGGCCCGGATCGACCAGGATCGGATCAGCCGGCGACGGCGATGTCGGCGAGGTCCTTGACGACGGGGACGCAGATCCGTTCGACCCAGGCGTCCACCGCCTCACCGCCGGGCGGGACGACGATCACGGTGTCGATGCCGATCCGCGCGTACTGCTCGGCATCGGCGAGGAAGGCGCCGGTGTCCTCGCGGGCCAGCGCGTCGCCGTTGTAGATGATCGTCTTGGTGATCTCCGCATAGTCGCGGCCGACCGCGTCGCAGTGCGCCTTGAGCACGTCGAGCTTGTGCGCCACGACGTCGACCGAGGGGGCGAACAGGTTGCAGGCGTCGCCGTAGGCCGCTACCAGGCGCAGTGTCTTCTTCTCCCCGCTGCCCCCGATCAGGATCGGTATGCGGGGCCGGCTGATCGGCGCCGGCACGCACAGCGTCTCGGCAAGCTGGTAGTGCCGGCCGGCGAAGGGTCCGTTGTCCTCGCTCCACATCTGCCGGCAGATCCGCAGCGCTTCCTCCAGCCGCTCGAACCGCTCGGCGACCGGCGGGAACGGCACATCCAAGCCGCGGTGCTCACGGTCGTACCAGGCAGCGCCTATCCCCAGCTCCGCGCGTCCGCCCGACAGCACGTCCAGGGTAGCGACGATCTTCGCGAGCAGCCCGGGATGACGGTAGGTCACGCCGGTGACGAGCAGACCGAGCCGCAGCCTGGACGTGTGGGCGGCGAGGAACCCCAGCGTGGTGTAGCCCTCCAGCATCGGTTCGTCGACCGGGAACATCGCCTCCATCTGGAAGTAGTGGTCCATCACGCTGAGACGGGCCACGCCCGCCTCGTCGGCGATCCGGGCGGCGCGCCCCAGGACCGGCCCGATTGCCTCCGCTCCGCCCGGCCAGGTGAACCGGACCACATGTACGCCAAGCAGCATCGCCAACTCCTTACGTCCCGGTCTCGTGCCCGGGACGGTCGTTTGCGAGGTGGACTCCGACCGCCGTCATCCCCGTCGTCCCCGTCGTCGCCCCCATCCTGACGGACGCCGGCAGGCATGGCCACGCTGAGACGAGCCGGAGAACGCCGGATGGACGCCCTGCGCTCACCGTTGCGTCACTGCCGCGTCATTGTGTGACGTCCCGTTGCCGTTGCATCGCGGCCGTCTACCGGTCGCAAACCGGGCAGGTACCCGGCCGACCTGGAAGGATCGAGATCGGGGTTCACGACGCCAGGTCCCTGCCGCGGCAGGGACAGCAAGGAGAAGCACATCATGCAGTTCGGTCGTTACTACGAGGAGTTCGAGGTCGGCGCGGTCTACAAGCACTGGCCGGGCAAGACGGTCACCGAATACGACGATCACCTGTTCTGCCTGCTGACCATGAACCACCACCCGCTGCACCTGGATGCGAACTACGCCGAGCAGACCACCCAGTTCAAGCGGAACGTGGTCGTCGGTAACTACGTGTACTCGCTGCTGCTCGGCATGTCCGTGGCGGACGTTTCCGGCAAGGCCATCGCCAACCTTGAGGTCGAGTCCCTCAAGCACGTCAAGCCGGTCTTCCACGGCGACACCATCTACGGCGAGTCCGAGGTGCTCGGCAAGGTCGAGTCGAAGAGCAAGGACGACCGGGGCATCGTGCAGGTCGAGACCCGCGGCTACAACCAGGACGGCACCCTTGTCTGCATCTACCGCCGCAAGGTGATGGTGCCCAAGCGTTCCTACGGTGAGGCCCGCGGCGGCGAGCAGCCCGGACGTCCCGTACCCAACGGATCCTGACGCCTTCCCGGCCGCGGCCCCGCTCTGGCGGCCAGCCCCGCTCCGCCCCCGGCGCCGTTGCGAACCAGCGGGGAGGAAGCCGGCCGCCCAGGCCCGGGTCTGCTTGGATCAACCCCGGGCTGTCGTGATACCCCAGGTGGTGAGGGCGTCGAGGAGGCCCTCGGTGAGTGCCACCGTACGCAGGTCGGCGCACCAACGGACGTCCGCGGCGTCATCCCCGGCTCGCAGTGTTCCGCCACCGATGTCGCACATGTAGTCGGCGATCTCGTAGACGGCTCCGTCGGGCCCCGGCCGCGTCACCCGCCCGACCAGCCGTCCGACGGTCACCTCCAGGCCGGTTTCCTCGCGGACCTCCCGGACGAGCGCGGCGGTGTCGCTCTCCCCGGCCTCGACCCGCCCTCCCGGCAACGACCACAGGCCACGGCCGGGATCCCGTGCTCGCTGGACGAGCAGCAGCGCGCCGGTGGCGTCCATGATGATCGCCCCGACGCACGGGATCCTTCGCGACACCTGCTCCGGCGGCACCCGATTCCTCCGTCACCCGACGAATCCGATCACCCACCATCATGCCCGGCGCCACACCGACCGGTCACCTTCGTATCCACGTCCACACCGTTTCCGCGCCCTCATGATCGGGACGGGATCAGCGAGAGCACCGAGGCTCACCGGCATCGGCGCGCTGACGCGGTTCGCGGCTCTCGTCGGGGTCTGAGCGTAGACCACCCACGGCTTCGGCGCGGTCGAGGTGACGCCGGTCAGGTGACATCGACCAAGTGATGCCGACCGATCCGGTGATGCCAGCCGGCCTGCTACCTGACAGTAATAATTAATAACTGATGGTAATAAGTGCCATCATGACCGGCCGGCGTCACACCGACCGCTCAGAACTCGAGAACGAGACGGCCCCTGGTACCACCCGCCTCCAGGATGCGGTGCGCCTCGAGCGCCTGCTCCGCCGGAAAACTGTCTGCGACGCGCAGGGTGACGGCACCGTCTTCGACGAGCTGGCGCAGCCGGTCGAGCTTGGTCTGCTCCCGCAGGTAGGACGCGACAAGCACCTGGTGCACGGTGATGCCGCGTACGGTCTCACCCGCGAACGGGCGGACCGCGGCGATCTGCCCGCCGTCACGCACGGCGGGCAGGACGAGCGCGTTCTGGACGGCGCCGTCGACCAGCGCGTCCACGCCACCGGGTACCGCGGCGAGAATCCGGTCGGCGACGTCGTCCCCACGCCGGACGACGATGTCGGCGCCGAGGTCATGAACGAGCTGTTCGTCCTTGTCGGAGGCATCGGCCACGACCCGCAGGCCGTCGACCTTGGCCAGCTGGACGACGTATCCCCCGAAACAGCCGGCGGCACCCGTCACCGCGAGTGTCTGGCCCGGCTTCAGCGCGAGCAGGTCCAGAGCCAGCCGCGCGGTGAGGCCGTTCATCGGCAGCGTCGACGCCTCGACGTCGCTGGCCCCGGCCGGTACCCGAACCACGGATTCGACCGGTACCACGATCTGCTCGGCGTAGGCTCCCTGCGATCCGGACGGCAGCACGATCGCCATGACGTGCTCGCCGACCGTGAGGTCGGTCCTGGTGCCCTCGCCGATCTCGTCGAGGACGCCGGCGGCGTCCATCCCCGGCACATACGGCGGAGGGTTCCTGCTCAGGGCCTTCGCGCGGGCGCCGTTGCGCGTGAAGGTGTCGGCGGGGTTGACGGTGGCGGCGTGTACCCGGATGCGTACCTGACCGGGGCCGGCGTACGGCTCGGGGAGTTCCACGACTTTCAGGGCCTCCGGCCCGCCGAACTCGATGACTCCTACGGCTCTCATACCCGCGGCAACCAGGCGGATGCGGAAATACTTCCGCCGTTCACGGACCGACGCGGGTCACAGATCGATGCCGGTGAGGACGAGAACACGCTCGACGGTGAGATCGTCCATGGCCGCGTGCACACCCTCCCGTCCCACGCCGGACTCCTTGGCGCCTCCGTAGGGCATCTGGTCCGCCCGGTAGGACGGGACATCCCCGATGATCACCCCGCCGACGTCAAGCTGGCGGTAGGCGTGGAACGCCGTCGTCACGTCGTGGGTGAAGACCCCGGCCTGCAGGCCGTAAGGGCTGTCGTTGACGCGGGCCAGCCCGTCGTCGAGCCCGTCGACCGGCTCGATGACGAGCACCGGCCCGAACGCCTCCTCCCGCACCACCCGCGCCTCGGACGGCACGCCCCGCAGCACGGTCGGCGTGATGGACGTCCCGTCCCGCTTACCGCCCGTCACGACTGTCGCGCCGGCGTCCGTGGCCTCGGCGATCCAGCGCTCGACCCGTTCCGCCGCCGCCAGATCGATCAGTGGCCCGACCTCGGTCGCCTCGTCGGCGGGATCACCGGTGCGCAGTCGCTCGACCGCGGCCGTCACCTCACCCAGCAACTCCTCGTACACGCCACGCTCGGCATACACCCGCTGGACGGCGATGCAGGACTGGCCGGCCTGGTAGTTCGAGAACGTCGCGATCCGCTGCGCGGCCCAGCGCAGGTCCTGCGACGACGACCAGTCCGCGGCCACGAGCACCGCCGCGTTGCCACCCAGTTCGAGGACGACGTGCTTGCGGGGCACGGCATCCCTGATCGTCCAGCCGACCGCCGCGGAGCCGGTGAACGAGACCACCGGCAGCCGGGGGTCCGCGACCAGGCTCGCCATGGCCTCGTTCGGCACGGTCAGCACCGACCACGAGCCCTCGGGCAGGTCGGTCTCGGCGAGCAGCTCGGCGAGCAGCAGGGACGACAGCGGCGTCTTCGGCGCCGGCTTGACGATGATGGGCGCGCCGACGGCCAGCGCGGGCGCGACCTTGTGCGCGACCAGGTTCAACGGGAAGTTGAACGGTGTGATCCCCAGTACGGGACCGCGGGGAACGCGCCGGACCATGGCGAGACGCCCCGCCCCCGCCGGGTCGGTGTCAAGCCGCTGAAGCTGCCCCGACCAGCGCCGGGCCTCCTCCGCGCCCCAGCGGAAGGTCGACGTCGCCCGGGCGACCTCGGCGCGTGCCCAGGTCAGCGGTTTACCGCTCTCGGCGGTGATGAGCGCGGCGATCTCCTCACCGCGCTCGGCGATCCGGCCGCTGACGTGGGTGAGGGCGGCGGCCCGGCCATGCACCGACATGGCGGACAGCGCCTGCGCGGCCCCCACGGCCGCGGACAGCGCCGCGTCCACCTGCCCCGCGTCCGGCTGCGAGACCGTGGCGATCGGACGACCGTCCCACGGGTGACGCACCTCGAAATTCGTCGAACCCGCCGCCGGTCGACCCGCCACCCAGAACGGTTCGACCTTGCCCATGGATGCCACCACTCCACCTTCGTGCACAAGACGCTCAGAAGGGCGACGCCACGCGGGACGGAACAACATCGGGATACCGAACAACCGGCAACCTCCGGGCCTCCGGGCGTGCGTACACCGCGTCGATGCCGGCACACCCGGCAGCCGGGACCGGGCGCCCAAGCCACACCGGACACACGGACCATGCCGGACACGCGAACGCACCATCCATTGTGACGCCCGCTGATGCCACCCGGTCAGGCAATACCCGGCTCGGGCGAGATGAAGCACCCTGCTCGGGCGAGGCGAAGCGTCCGTAGTCCACCCGGAACGGGTTTGACGAACGAAAGCAAAGGGAAGTGACCACACCTGTGAAACTGTCGTCGAGTGGTGTGTATCACCGGGGAGCCCACCGGTGACGACATCTCCTGCCTGTCCCCGGTGCCTGCGAACACTTCGTCCGCCTGATCTGTGGAACAACCAGTGGCGGTGCGAGGAGCACGGGGAGGTTGCCCCATACCGGGTCGCGGCGTCATCCCGGGAACAGGCGCTGCTTTTCCTGGCGCATGCGGCCACGGCGCCGGTCTGGGTCCCCTGGCCGATGCCGGTGCACTGGTTCGGCAGCGGGGTCGCCTGGGCCGGTGACGAGCGCACAGGGCCTCGGGCCACCGCGTTCGCGGCCGGTGGGCCGTCTCCGCTCGGCGGGCCGGCCGAACTGGTCATCATCGCCGAGGAACCCGGGACAGGTCTCGGAGCGCGGCTGGCGGGACTACCCGGCACGGATCCGGAACGCATCGGCGGCAAACCCGAGGAGAAGATCGAAGCGGCCGGGCACCCGACCGCCCTGTGGCCGGTACTCTGCCCGCCCGATCGGGCGGTGTTCGTCGGTGAAGCCTGCGGGGTGTGGCTGTGGGTTGTGCTCTGGCCGGCTGACGCGGCCACGCTCCTGCTGGAACACCTCGTCCTCTGGGATCTGCGCACCACCGAAACACTTGCCACCTGCCTTCTGTTCGGTACCGAAAGCACCCATCTTTAAAGCGGTCTCGTAAGCTCACCGGCGGTGAGTCGACCGATCGCCGAGAACCGAGAACCCGAGACCAGAAGGTCCGCCGGCCGATCGCCGGCGCCGGCAACGATCGGTCATCTCCGTGCGCGTGCCGGGACGGGACCGGGAACGAGAAGGGCTGGCAGGGATGACGAAGCCTGCGACGGACGCTCCGCCGGCGGCGGAGGTGGATCCGCGGCGGCTGCTGCTCATCGTCAACCCGCACGCCGGTGGTGGACGAGGTGCGCGGGCGCTACCGGACGTGTCCGCGACGCTGCGGCGCTGGGCGTCGGACGTGCGGGTCGAGCGGACCCGTGACATCGACCATGCCGCGGATCTCGCCGGGCAGGCCGTGGCCGACGGGCGGGTGGCGGTCGCGCTCGGCGGGGACGGCCTCGCCGGCCGGGTCGCCGAAACCGTGGCGCACCTGGGCGGACTGCTCGCCGTGCTGCCCGGGGGGCGTGGCAACGACTTCCTGCGCACCGTCGGCGCCTGCCGGGATCCTGTGATCGCCGCTACCGCCCTGGCCAGCAGCGTCGAGCGCCGCATCGACCTGGCCGAGGCCAACGGGCGGGCCTACCTCGGCATCGCCAGCGTCGGCTTCGACTCGGACGTCCAGGTGATCGCCAATCGGACCCGGTTCGTCCGCGGCCAGCAGGTGTACACCTACGGTGCGTTGCGCGCGGCAGCCGCATGGAAACCGGCCCGGTTCACCGTGGAGATCGATGACGGCGCCCCGCACGAACTCGTCGGCTGGACGGTGGCGGCGGCGAACTCGGCCTACTACGGCGGCGGGATGCGCCTGGCGCCCGGCGCCCGGCTCGACGACGGACTGCTCGACGTCGTGCTGCTGTCACAGTGCGGCAAGGTCACTTTCCTGTCGACGTTCCCGAAGGTGTTCTCCGGACGCCATGTGGATTCCGCGCACGTCGAGGTGCGCCCGGCCCGCAGCATCCGGGTGGACGCCGACCGGCCGTTCCAGCTCTACGCGGACGGCGACCCGATCGCGGACCTGCCCGCCCGGATCGTCCTGCGGCCGGGCATGCTGCGCTTTCTCGCGCCACAACCTTGACCGGCCGGCCGGCCGGCATCCGGGCACCGGGCCGTCACGAGCCGGCGGGCCGTCCGGGCCCATCCGGGCGGACAGTCCTCGTCACGCTCACGCCGGCTGGGCGCCTGGGCGGCCGTCCTCGACCACCCAGGTGGCGTCGGTGCTCACCGGCGCGTCCCGCCGGTCGATCGTCTCGGCCACGCGCATCTCGGCCCGCCACTGCTGGGGCGAGACCCGGATGCGGGTGTAGCCGCGCTTCTCCCCACGGAAGTACCGCACGTGCGGATTGAGCAGCCGGTTGTTCTGCCGGACGAACTCCTCGTTGACCAGGAAGAACCCCGAGCTGATGGACGTGCAGACGAACTCGGTGCCGATCACCGGTGTCTCCGGTTGGTTGAAGTCGACCCGAAGGTCGTTCACCCACGCGCAGTGGATGTCACCGGAGAGCACCACCGGGTTGCGTACCCGGCTGTCCCGGACGGCGGACAGCAGCCGGGTGCGGTACGGCACGTAGCCGTCGTTCTGGTCGAGGTTGGTGAGCACGTCACCGATGCCGGGGACGAGCTGCCCGTGCAGCTGGGCCATCATCGTCTGCTGGGCGATCACGTTCCACCGGGTGGACGACGCACGCAGACCGCCGGTCAGCCACGCCTCCTGCTCGGGGCCTGCCATCGTCCCGCTGATGTTGTTCTCTCCCAGTGATGCCCTGCCGACGTCCTGTGATACCCGGCCGGGCTGTGGGGTCCGGTACTGCCGGGTGTCCATCACGTTGAGGGTGAGCAGGTCACCGAAGGTGAACCGGCGGTACAGCCGCAGATCCGGTGAGCCGGGGACATAACCGACCCGGATCGGCATGTGCTCGTAGTACGCCTGGTAGGCCGCGGCCCGCTGCCGGGAGAACACCGCCGGGTCCTCGTGCTTGTCACCGGTGTCACCGGATTCGTCGGTGAGGCCCGCGTAGTTGTTCTCGGTTTCATGATCGTCCCAGGTGACCACCCAGGCCGCGGCGGCATGGGCGGCCTGCAGGGCGGGATCTTTCTTGTACTGTGCGTAGCGGTTGCGGTAGTCGTCGAGAGTTCGAAGCTGGTTGAGCCCGGGGGTGGCCGGAGTGGTGTGGCGGCGGTCCGGGAACCGGCTGTCCGGGTCGTACTCGTAGATGTAGTCACCGACGTGGACGACAAGATCGAGGTCGTCGGCGGCGATCGCGTTGTACGCCGGCCAGTAGCCGTTCTGGAAGTCCTGACAGCTTGCCAGCGCGAAGCTCAGGCTCGACGCCGCGGACGAGGCGGCCGGCGCGGTACGGGTACGGCCGACCGGGCTCAGCACGGTCCCGGCCCGGAACCGGTAGAAATACACCCGGCCCGGTTGCAGGCCGCGGACGTCGACGTGCACCGAGTGGGCCAGCGCCGGCGTGGCGGTCTGGGTCCCGACCGCCACGACGTCGGTGAAACGTTCGTCGGTGGCGACCTGCCAGTCGACCGGGATATCGCTGCTGGGAAGCGGTGTGCCACCGGATGGCGCCGCCACCAGCCGCGTCCACAGGATCACCCCGTCGGGCAGCGGATCGCCGCTGGCCACCCCGAGGGAGAACACCTCATCGCCGACACCGGGAATCGGGGTGGCCGGCCGCAGGCCCGGTCGCCCGGTCGGACGCGGAGCCGGCGTGCTGCCGGACGACCCGCCGCTGGAGCAGGCCGCGGCAGCCAGCGCAACGGCCCCACCCGCAAGAAACCCTCGCCTGGACGCGGCGCCCGCCCGCCCTGGCCTGCCCGGGCCACTACCGGTACCGCCCGAGCCACTACCCATGGAGCCGGCACCCACGGCGTCCCTGCCGCCCACAGAAGTCCTGTCCACAACGTCCCGCCCAGAGCATCCCAGGAGCCGCCACCCCCGTCGTCGTCACGGGGCCGATCGTCACAGTACCGGGACGTTAGGGGACAACCGGCCGCACACGAAAGTGATCCGAGAAAACCGTGGGCGAATGCTGTGGGTCGTCGAACAGATATCGTGAATGGCCTACCGGGTGGAAAGCCGGTGTCTTCCGTGTGGGCCTGCTCTCGGGCATGGCCTGTGACTTGTATGACGGGAAGGAGGGCGGGCTGAACGCGCACCCGGCGATCCCGGCGGATGCAATCGATCTGCATACCCATTCGACGGCATCGGACGGTCTGCTTCGTCCCGCCGACGTTGTCCGCCTTGCCGCCGCGTCGGGCCTGGCTGTCATCGCGCTCACCGACCATGACACCACCTCGGGCGTGGCCGAGGCCGCGGCCGCGCTGCCGTCCGGCCTCACGCTGCTGCCAGGGGCGGAGATCTCCTGCCGGGTACGGGTTGGCCACGACCGCTGGGTGAGCCTGCACCTGCTCGCCTACCTGTTCGACCCGACCGAGCCGGTGTTCGCCGCGGTCCGTGCCCGGCTGCGCAGCGAACGGATCACTCGCGCCCAGCGCATGGTGGAGAAACTGGCCGCCGACGGCCATCCGGTGGGCTGGGAACGGGTTCGTGCCCTGGCGGACGGCGTGGTCGGACGCCCGCACGTGGCCGAGGCGCTTGTCGAGGCCGGTCTGGTGGGTACCGTCCAGGACGCGTTCACGCCCGCCTGGATCGGCGCCGGAGGCCGCTACTGGGTAGGCAAGGACGAACCGGACGTGACCGAGGCGATCCGTCTCATACGCGACGCCGGCGGGGTCAGCGTCCTGGCGCATGCGTTCGCGAGCAGACGGGGTAGAACCATCGGCCCGGACGTGATCGCGGAGATGGCTCGGGAAGGCCTGGGCGGCCTGGAGGTGGATCATCCCGACCACACTCCGGACGCGCGTGCCCAGCTGCGACGGCTCGCCGCGGACCTGGATCTGATCACTACCGGCGCGAGTGACTTTCACGGGGCGAGCAAACCCCAGCCGCTCGGCGCGGAGACGACAGCCGAACGGGCGTTGGATGCGCTGGTCGCCGCGAGCCGCGGCGCCGAACCGGTGACCGGCCCGGTCACCGAACAGGATCCTTAGATGACCAAAGGCGGCGTGATCATGCTTTTCTCGCGCGCTCGAAGGCCCCAGGGGGCTGAACCTAAGCGCCCTGGCCGCACCCACCGCCCGGCGGCTGCGGCGCAGGCGCACGGCGATCGAGCCTGCTCAGCAGGTCGGCGAGTTTGTCCAGCTCGTCGGGGCTGAAATGGCTGGTTACGTGCTTGGATACCCCGGCGAGATGAGTCCGGGACGCGGCCCGCAGCCGTTTACGGCCTTCCGAGGTGAGAGTGGCCAGCGTCCCCCGGGCGTCCGACGGGCACGAGCGGCGCTCGACCAGACCGTCGCGTTCCAACCGGTCGACCAGCCGGGTCAGCCCGCTGCGCGACAGCAGCACCGCCTCCGCGAGCTCGTTCATCCGTAGCGCGCCCTCCGGCGCCTCGGAAAGCTGCACCAGCACGTCATAGGAGGCCAGCGGCAGACGATGCTCGGTTTCGAGGTCGCTCTCCAGCTTGCGGGTAACGTACGAATGGGCGCGCAGGAACTGGCGCCACGCCCGCATCGATCGCGGGTCAACCAGCGGTTCCTGCTCCGCCGTTCGCTCGTCCACCGTCACGTGGATCAGAGTACGTCGCCTGTGTGGGAGCGGGCTCGGGCTCGCCAAGGATGTCAGATGATCGACAGTTTGGCCGGACGCGACGGGTTTGACAGACGAACTGGTGCCTCCGGTAACCGGTGGGCGGGCCGGCCGGGCCGTGTACCGGTTGGCATGCCGTTGACAGCCAGCCACTGCGGGATCGCCTCTTCCGCATCGGAAACAACCGGATTCCGACCTTGTCGGACGCGTCCGGGCTGGACCGACGGCTATGGTAGGGGTGCAGGCGTGCTGGCAGGAGCCGCACGCACCACCACAGCGACTGGTCGAGGTTCTCTTGTCTGCTTCCCGGCCTAGCGCGGACGCGATCCAGGTAGCTCTTGCTACCGTGCTTGACCCTGAGATCGGGCGTCCGATCACCGAATTGGACATGGTCGAGTCGGTGCGCGTCACCGACGACGACACCGTGGAAGTCGTGGTACTGCTCACGGTCTCCGGCTGTCCGATGCGTGAAGAGATCATCAGTCGGGTCGAGCGAGCGGTCACCGCGGTACCGGGCGTGCGGGGGGCGCGGGTCCGCCTCGACGTCATGACGGCTGAGCAGCGCGCCGCCCTGCACACGAAGCTGCGCGGTGGAACCGCTACCCGTGCGATCCCGTTCGCGCAGCCCGGCTCGCTGACCCGGGTGTACGGGGTGGCAAGCGGCAAAGGCGGCGTCGGCAAGTCGTCGGTGACGGTCAACCTGGCCGCGTCGATGGCCCGGTCCGGGCTGTCGGTGGGTGTCCTCGACGCCGACATCTACGGGCACTCTATCCCCCGGATGCTGGGTGTGGATCGCCTGCCCACCCAGGTCGAAAATATGATTATGCCTCCGCAAGCGCATGGCATCAAGGTCATCTCCACCGGCATGTTCACCCGAGGAAACCAGCCTGTTACGTGGCGTGGTCCGATGTTGCATCGGGCGCTGGAGCAGTTCCTCTCGGACGTGTTCTGGGGCGATCTCGACGTCCTGCTGCTCGACCTGCCCCCGGGCACCGGTGACATCGCGATCTCGTTGGCGCAGCTCGTACCGTCCTCCGAGCTCCTCGTGGTCACCACCCCCCAGCTTGCCGCGACCGAGGTCGCGGAGCGGGCTGGAACCGTGGCGGTCCAGACCCGGCAGAACGTTGTCGGAGTGGTCGAGAACATGGCGTGGCTGCCCTGCCCGCACTGTGACGGACGTGTGGACGTCTTCGGCTCCGGCGGTGGCGCGGCCGTGGCCGAACGCCTCAGCCGTGTCCTCGGGCACGATGTGCCCCTGCTCGCGCAGGTGCCGATCGACGTCCGGCTGAGGGAAGGCGGGGATGACGGCGTCCCGCTGACGATCTCCGATCCGGACTCCGAAGCCGGCAAGATCCTTCGGGGGGTGGCAGAGCGGCTGTCATCCCGGTCTCGTGGGCTGGCCGGTCGTTCTCTCGGTCTCACCCCGACCCGAGGGCGCTGACCGACCGGCGGCCGCTGCCCGGGGCTAAGCCTTCCCTGCGGAGGCCTTCCCTGCGGAGCAGGGCTCCCGCACGGGCTGCCTTGCTCAGATCACCTTCAGGCCGGTCGCGCAGGTCGGTCGCGTTGGTGGGCTCAGGTCGCGTCGGTGTCGAACGGTGCCGTCGACGTCTCGCCGGCCCCGGTGCTGCCGCCGGCCGCGGAGGAGGCGTCCAAGCTCGACCGACCCCTGGAAGTGGCCTTCGTCAGAGAGACAGAGCCGACCGACGACGGCGACTTGGTCAGGGATGGCTTGGTCGGGGACGTTTTGCTTAGAGACGACGACTTGGTGAGCGACGGGACAGGCTTCGCCTGAATGCCGGCATCCTCATAGGAGCCGGAGTCATAGGAAAGCCGGGGGCGGGGCGGATCCGCCGCTCCAGGCAGCACGTCGGAGTCGTCGTCGAAGAGCATCTTGTCGAAGGACGTCCGCTTGGACAGATACGGCGGAAGCAACGGATCGTCGTCTTCAAACAGGTGTTTGCGAACGAACGTCTTGGGGTGCAGAGTTCGCAGGTCGAAGTCGGCAAGCTCCGGACCGAGCTCGGAGCGCAACTCCTCGCGCATCCCCGTGGCAGCCTGGCGGATCTGACGCAACATCCGACCCGCGTCACGAGCGACCTTGGGCAACCGCTCCGGACCGAACACGAAAAGACCGATCACCATCAGGACCGCGATCTCGCCCCATCCGACGCCGCTGAACACGACCTCACACTACCCCGCCACTGCGATCAGCGGAACATGCTTGCCGATACCCGGCTCCTACCCGGCCGCATGGTCAGTCGCGCTGCTCCTGCAGGGTCACCTCGACAGCCTGCACCCTGCGATCCCGCTCGAACGTCACAGTGATCCGTTCGCCGACCCGGTGTACCCGGGTTGCCGCGATCAGATCGTTGATGCTTCCGACGGCGAAGTTGTCGACCTTGGTGATGATGTCACCGGGACGCAGCCCGGCCAGCGCCGCGGGCCCCCCTGCCTCCACGCCGCGGACCATGGCACCGGGAGACGTTCCGGCCGCCGAGGCACCGTCCGGAGTAATCGTCACCGCGGACACCCCGATATGCGGATGGGTGGCCCGACCGGTCTGGATGATCTCTTCGGCCACCGACTTCGCATAGTCGATCGGGATGGCGAAGCCGACTCCGATGTTCCCGGACGCGCCACGGTCACCGTAACCACCGGGAACGGTCGCGATCGCGGTGTTGATCCCGATAACCTGGCCGCGCCCGTCCAGCAGCGGACCGCCCGAGTTGCCCGGGTTGATGGCGGCGTCGGTCTGGATCGCGCCGATGAGGAGCGACTCCCCGCCGGATTCCGCCGGCACGGTCGGGTTTCGGTCCAGCGCGCTGACGATACCCGTGGTCACGGTCCCGGCCAGTCCCAACGGCGCGCCGATGGCCACCAGGGGCGCACCGACCACGAGCGATCCGGAACGTCCCAGCGTCGCCGCGGGTAGCGGGCCGGCCGTCTGGATCCGGATGACGGCGAGATCGGTCTTGGGATCACGTCCAACGATCTTCGCCGAGATCTGCTGCAGCTCCTGATACAAGGTCACCGAGACGCGCGCGCCCGCGGCGGCGTTGGCCACCACATGGTTGTTGGTCAGGATGTAGCCGTCCGATCTGATGATCACACCAGAGCCGGTTGCGGTCGAGGCCGGGGTGGCCACGCTGATCGTGACCACGGATGGCAGAACTCGCGTGGCGATGGCGGAAACGGACATGGTCCGTTCGACCGGGGCTGATGTGTCGCTGCTCGCTACGCCAGACCGCGCGGGCACGGCTGGTACCTTCTGACTGTAGTCGTTGTTGTACGTGTTGTGGGCACCGATCATGCCTCCGGTCACTCCACCGAGCAGTCCCGCGAGCAGCATCGCCGCCGCCGGTACCAGTGGACTGCGGCGGGACTTCGCCGGTACGGAGTCATCCGGGTACCCGACATCGGCCGAAACAAAGGCGGTCGTGGTGCGGCTGCCCGTCCCGGCGCTGATGTCGGCAGCGCCGGCACCAGCGACATCGACATTCACGGCATCGGCGCTGATGCCAGTGTTCACAGCGGCACCCCACAACTGGGCACCGAGCGGCTTGCGCGCATCGGTCGGTGTCGCGACAACCGGCATCTCGACGCCGACAACCGGCATCGGAGCCGGAGCCGGACGGGTCCACCACGGATTGGTCGGCGGGTCGGACGGCCCGCTACCGCCGAACCTGTTTGCATCACGTTGCGCGTCTTCCTGTGGCGCCTCGGCGATAAGGCCTGGACCCGACGGGTCCTGGTTCGGTCCGGCCGGCCCTGTACCCGCGGACGCGCTCGAGGCGGATCCCGCCTGCGGCCGATGTCCGTCAGCAGGTCCGGGCCGAAAGGGAACGGTCACATTCTCACTGCCACTACTCATGGCCGCTTTGCCTCCCGACCGCTGCTGGGGCCTACCTTCCGGACCGTCGCCTGGATCCGGGCCTGCCAGGTCGCTTCGCGACGCGGCAGAAACCCCGGCATGGTCACCGATATCCAGAAGACAGGCTCCAGAGCGTGTTCGGAGACGAGCCGAGCCGAGACACCGTCAACCGCTGTGACACCCGCAAGCGGATGACCATAGCGCACCGATCACGCGCCTACCACCGTACGGCCTGCGGCGCGGATCCCGGACAGCAACACGGCAGGCCGTGTATCCGAGGGGTCCGCAGCATCCGAAAGGGCCTGATCTCACGGATCGGCACCTCACCGGATCGACTGACGGACGATGGGCTTTCCCCATGCGGATAGGGATTGATCGGTTCGCCATCGGTCCGCGCCCACCGAGCGGGTGACTACCCCGAACGTACGGGCCGGCCAGGATGCGGGGCGCCCGAACCGGACAGCTGTTGTTCAGCGCGGTGGCCTAGCGTCGCACGCCGGTCGGGACGGACACCACGGCCATTACCGGCAGAAGGCGACTGACCCTGACTTCGGAGACAAGGCTCGGCCGCACCACCGGTGCCACCACGGGATGGGTCGACGGCCCGGGAAGCCCGCTGGGAGCCCGTGTCTCCCCGAACGCGGCTCCCGCGACAGCGAAAAAGAGCACGGCTGCCGAACCCACCAGAGTGCGTCTGGTCCTGCTGGGGCGGCGTGCTCCGCGTGCGCGCGGGTCCGCCGGTCCGGACGGCGGGCGCCGGCCACCAGCGGCAGGCATGGTCACGCGCAGCGCCACCCGTGGTCGGATCGACCGCCTGACCGTCTTCCGTCCGTCCTTCTTCAAGATTCTCGACAGCTTCGAGGACTTGCTCGTGGCGACCGGACCGACCAGACCGACCGTGAACATCACCCGCCCGGTGGACACACGTACCTGCAGCGTTGACCGCGTTGAGCCAGGGGTACGGGCGCCTCCCCGGCAGTGAGAATGATCAGAACGGAACGTTCCAGGGGAATCGGCGGGCAGTTGCACGATCGAGTAGCCAGCCGGAACCACCGGACCGACTGGGACCATCGGACCGACTGGATGCGCCCGGCCGTTGTCCGGGGCAAACCGAGTGTCCGCGGCGAATCGGGCGGGGATGGCGACCGCCGCCATCCGCAGCAGCCGGTCCGCCACACAACCCGGCAGTACCGGGCCGCCGAGCGCCGCCAACCGCGCCTTGAGACGGCGCAACTCGGCTACCTCCCACTGGCAGGAAGGGCAGCAAGCGAGGTGCGCCAAGGCGCGGTCCCGGTCGTCGTGGTCGAGTTGCCCGTCGACCAACGGAGCGATCTGCTCACCAAGGTGGGGTCCGCTCACGCCTGCCGCTCCGGCGTGGACGTTCCACCACCCACATTCGCCGCGGTCGGCTGTGCACTCGGGGCCACCGTCCGGCGACCGATCCGGTGCGATCGATGCGACCGGCGGGCACCGTCATCCACCGGAGCGCGGGTGTCGGACGCATGTGCGGCTTCCGGTTCGGCCGGCACCGTCGGAGCGGTCGCATTGTCGGTCGGGTCGCTGGCCGCGGCCGGGGCCAGCAGCGCCGGTTCCTCGACCGCGGCCGAGGAACGTGGCGCCCGGTCGGCGAGAGCCTGCCGCAACATCGCGCGTCCCCTGGAGATCCGGCTGCGGACCGTCCCGAGCTTCACCCCCAGGGTCTGCGCGATCTCCTCGTAGGACAGTTGTTCGATATCGCAGAGGACGACCGCAGCCCGGAAATCCGGCGGGAGCGCGGCAAGTGCACCCTCAATGTCGGCGTCGAGGTGCGACTCCGCGTAGACGACTTCCGGGCTTGCCTCACGGCCGGCCAGACGCTCGGGGTCGTCCGGCAGCGCGTCGAAACGGATCTTCTGCTGGCGCCGCATCCTGTCCAGGAAGAGGTTCGTGGTGATCCGATGGAGCCAGCCTTCGAAGGTACCGGGCGTGTAATCCGCCAACGACCGGAACACACGTACGAAGACGTCCTGGGTGAGGTCTTCGGCATCGTGAGCGTTGCCCGTGAGACGGTAGGCAAGCCGATACACCCTGTTACCGTGGTCTCGTACGACCTCTTCCCACGTGGGCGGCACCCACGCGGCCGGATCGGCACCCGCGACATCGGCCGCAACGGGCCCGGTGACATCCCCGTCCGACGCTGGACGCGACGGGACCGACCGGCCAGGCGTGAACGTGGCCAGGCGCGCGTCCTGTCCGTTCACGGCCGCCTCTCGATCGGTTCGCGACGAACGTACCCGACGCGCCGGCCATGGCGCGGCAAAACCCGCAGCGGACACCGGCTGATCTCCCCTCGATCCATCCCCGACACGAGGTGCGCTGACAAGACGAACGCACCATCAGCACCCGGCGTTCCCGTAGGCTGCCTATGTCATGCCCGACACAGTCACCGGGGCCGTCGATCCGACCGCCGCATACACGGAGGGCTTCCTGCTGGAAGACCCTCCCCTGCGGGCTGCCCGGGCACGCGCCGAGGAGGTCGGTATCGTCCCGGTCGCCCCGGGCACCGGCTCCATCCTGCGCTTCCTCGCCGCCTCGGTGGCGGCGCGCACAGTTGTCGAAATCGGGACAGGTACCGGCGTGTCCGGCACGTGGCTGCTGCGCGGGATGCGTCCGGACGGGACTCTGACCACCATCGACGTCGAAGCGGAGCATCTGCGGCTTGCCCGCCGCACGTACGCGGATGCGGGAATGGCGCCCAACCGCAGCCGGCTGATCACCGGGCGCGCCCTGGACGTCCTGCCCAGGCTCACCGACGGCGCCTATGACCTGGTCTTCTGCGACGCGGACCGGCGCGAGGCCACCGATTACCTCAACCAGGCCCTCCGCCTGCTACGGGCGGGCGGGATCGTGGTCTTCGCCGACGTGCTCGCGGGCGGACGGGTGGCCGACCCCGACGCTCGAGATGCCGAGGCCACCGCGGCCCGGGAGCTGGCCACCGCCGTCCGCGACGACAGTCGCCTGACACCCATGCTCCTGACCACGGGGAACGGTCTCCTGGTAGCCGTGGTCGCCAAGTCCTCACCCGTCGGCTAGAATTCTTCTTCCGCTCCGCACGTGGCCCTACGACGCCTATGAGCCTGCGACCTGCGACGACAGGTCGGATGGCCGAGCCGTCCACCCGGACAGCGCGATCATGTTCCTCTCGCACCGCCCAGGCGGACGAGACGGATCAGGACGCCAGCCAGGTCAGGAGGGTGCGCACACCCCATCCCGTCCCACCCTTGCTGACCTCGCCCTCGTCACCGTCGGACCTGGCGGTGCCGGCGATGTCCAGATGCGCCCAGGGGACGCCGCCGGTGAACTCCCGCAGGAAGAGCGCGGCCGTGATCGACCCACCGGACACGCTCAGCGCGGTGCCGGTGTTCGCCAGGTCAGCGACTGTGGACTCCAGCGCCGGCCGGTAGTCCTCGACCAGCGGAAGGCGCCACACGCGTTCACCGGCGTCCCCTGCCGCGGACGAAAGCTGGTCGGCTAAGACGTCGTCGGAGGCGAACAGACCGGCTGTGCGGCGGCCCAGGGCAATCGTGATCGCGCCAGTGAGAGTCGCCAGGTCGACGATCGCATCCGGGGCCAGGGTGGCGGCGTAGGCGAGCCCGTCGGCGAGTACCAGACGCCCCTCGGCGTCGGTGTTGAGCACCTCGACGGTGGTACCACCCCAGCAGGAGATGACGTCCCCAGGTCGCAGCGCACCCCCGCCGATCATGTTCTCGGCGAGGCAGAGCAGGGCGGTGACACGTCCGGGAACCTTCAACACCGGCAGCGTCACCATCGTCGCGAGGATGGCCGCCGCACCGGACATGTCGGTCTTCATGGTGGCCATGGACGTCGCAGGCTTCAGCGACAGACCACCGGAGTCGAAAGTGATCCCCTTGCCCACCAGCACCACATGCCGGGCGTCCGGCGTCCGCGGCTGCGATCCGGCCGCCGAGGGGCCGTGATAGGTCAGCCGCACCAGCCGGGGCGGGCGTGACGAACCCCTGCCCACCGCGACCAGCCCACCGAAGCCCTCTTCGGCCAGTTCGTCGGAACCCAGCACCTGCACGCCAAGCCCGGCGGCCTGGGCGAGGTCGACCGCACGGTCGGCGAACCAGGCCGGCGACTTCACCAGGCTCGGCATATTGACCAGATCGCGAGCAAGGTGAACGGCACGAGCAGTCGCGTCGGCTGCGGCGAGCGACGCCTGCAGATCGGCGTCATCCGGATCCGCGACGATGAGCGTCACTTCGCGCAGAGTCTTCGACGGCTCGTCGGCGGCGGCATCGACCTCGACGCCAGCTTCCCCGGCAGCGTTGCTGCCAGCACTGTTGCTGCCAGCATGGCCCGGGCCGCCCTGCGTGGTACCCGCCGCGGCCGCCGAAGTGGTCGGATACCCGGAGGCCGCGGACGGCCGGTAGGAGGCCAACGCCAGGCCCTCGGCAAAGGCCCGCACAGCAGCGGCGTCGACACCGGCGTGGGCGTCGGCGAGTACGGCCGCCTGGGCGACCGGCGCGGCCCGACGGGCAAAGGCGGCACCGGCCGCACGCCACGCCGCCGCATCCCGCTTGCCAGCTCCCACCAGCAACAACTTGCGTGGCCCGTCGGCGCGCCCCAACGGGACGGCGATCACCTCCGCCTGGTCACCGCTGGCGCGTTCCCCGGCAAGCAGAAGATCCAGATCAATGCCGAGCGACTCGCCGACCTTGCGGCCGGCCGGGGTCACCACGGCCGAAGCACTAGCCTCCCCCGGGGTAAGGGTCAGCAAGGCCAGGACCGGCACACCGGCGTCCAACGGCGTACCGGCCCACAGCCTCACAGCCGGTGAGTGGAGAGCAACCCAGCTGTTATTCACGGGAACGTTGGGCACGCTGACTGCGCACGTCTAGCCCACAGCCGACTTCAGAGCGTCCCCGAGATCCTTCGCTTCGTCAGGCAACAGCTCCACCACGAGACGGCCACCCCCTTCGAGCGGGACGCGCATGATTATGCTGCGGCCCTCCTTGGTGACCTCGAGCGGACCGTCACCCGTCCGCGGCTTCATAGCCGCCATCGGTGCACCTCTTCCTGCCGTCGGACCTGCTACCACCAGCGATTATCCCGGAGAACAGGCCGGGAACCGAAACACGTCACCCCGCAGCACCACAACAGACACAGGCTGACAGGTCCGCAAACCACCAAAGACACCCCCGGATGGCCAACACGAGCACGATCCGAACCAACACCCACGATAAGGACACTGCGGACGACGGGAAAGTCACCGGTGTGTCGCCCACCCGCTACCCCGCCGCTGAAGCCGCTACCCCACACCTCGCGACACATCACATCCGGATACCGCCCGCTGATCGAACACCCTGCCCCCGGTCGCCCGGTCGCCCGGGCGCTCGTAGGCCGGTCAGCTCGGTGGCGGCGTGGGCAGGGGGGTTCGTGAGCCGTCCGGGGCATCCGAGGTGCGCCGCGTGGCGCCGGTATCCGTGCAGTGGTGGGCGTCAGCGGCGGCGTTCGCAGCGTCCGGACCCTTGGCCTGGTCGTCCCATCCGCGCTGGTCCACGCTCCGAGAGGACCACGAGTAGTGATCAAGATGGGCGAAGGAGGCCAGCCTGACCATCTCCTCGTCCCGTCGCGCGAGCTCGGCGTCGCGCCAGGCAAGCTCGTCGGCAAGGCGCGCGAGTACCGCATCCACATCGGCCATCCGATAACCCCGCAGCGCCATCTCGAACCGGACACCGGCCACGTCGTCCGCGGAGACGGTCGGTGACGGCAGGCGATGGTCAGCCGCGTCGCGCGGAGCGGGCGACAACCGGTCGAACCTGCCCACCGCAAGGGCGGCGACAGCGAAGACGATGGCGGCGACAACCACGATCTCGACGGCGAGCAACACACAACGATCGTTACACGCTCGGAAAAGTTCCGCCGCATGTGCCACCCCGTCCGCGTGTGTACGGCAGTTCGCAGGTGTACAGCGGTTCGCAGGGGGACGACCGGCTAAGCTGGCCTGGATGTCCACCGACGTCGAGGCCGCCGGTAGCACCGGGCCACCGAACGACGCGCTCCCACCAGGCCCCGGCGGTGACCTGCGGCTCGGTTCTTCGACATTTCGCCCGTCCGATCTGGTGATTATGGCGATCATCAATCGGACGCCGGACTCCTTCTTCGACCGGGGCGCCACCTACGGTGAGAGCGAGGCACTGACCGCCGTCGACCGCGCCGTCGCGGAAGGCGCCCAGATCATCGACATAGGCGGAGTCAAGGCCGCTCCGGGTGAGGACGTCGACACAGCCGAAGAGCTGCGCCGGATCGGCGGGTTCGTCGCGCTGGTCCGATCCAGACAGCCCGACATCGTGATCAGTGTGGACACCTGGCGTGCCGAGGTCGGACGGATCGTGGCGGCCGAGGGCGCCGACCTGCTCAACGACGCGTGGGGCGGCACCGACCCCCACCTCGCCGAGGTCGCCGCCGAGCACGGACTGGGCCTGGTCTGCACCCACGCCGGGCACCTGCCGCCCCGGACCCGCCCCCACCGGATCGCCTACGACGACGTGGTCGCCGACATCATCACCACGACGACGGGGCTCGCCGAACGGGCCGAGGCAGTCGGCGTACGACCGGAGGCCATCATCGTCGACCCCGGGCACGACTTCGGCAAGAACAGCCGCCACTCCCTGGAGTCGACCCGCCGGCTCCCCGAGCTTGTCGTCACCGGATGGCCGGTGCTCGTCGCGCTGTCGAACAAGGACTTCATCGGCGAGACCCTCGACGCGGCCGTGACGGACCGGCTGGAAGGCACCCTGGCCGCGACAGCGGTGAGCGCATGGCTCGGCGCCCGGATCTTCCGGGCTCACCAGGTGGGGCCAACCCGGAAAGTCCTGGAGACGGTGGCGGCGATCCGCGGCACGCGCGACCTCGCCGTCGCCCGCCGGGGCCTCACGTAGCGGGCCGAAGGAAGCGCGATCATGTTCCTTTCACGCTGCCGGAGGCCCAACTCGCCGGGTCACTGAGAGCGTCCGAGGACAGGGCTGTCCGATTCGCGACACACCTATCCTCAGGCGCTCCGATGCCTCCACTTCGCCGCCTATTCTTGATTTGATCATTACACGGTTGTTATGGGCGTGAATCCTGTATGTCACTACGGGTTGGATCTGCCCTGATTACCGTGTGCCCAAGATGCCGTTGTGCCCGAGGTCGGTCTCAACTCGAGGCCGGGCGCGGCGGCGACGCCGACTCCGGACACTCAGCGCGGAGGCAGGGGTGGCTGACGGTCGTCCCTCGACACCGTCGCGTCATGGAGTATTTCGGACCACCCTCCCACTCCCTCCACTTGTTATCGGATGTAATTTCCACGGACACCTCACAGGCCGCGGCCTTGCTGTAGGATTCACTTCTGCCACCGGACACCAAGATCTTTTCATACACGTCGAGGGGGCCGACCAGTGTCCTTCACGTTCGACGGCCTGTTCAACTTTCGAGATCTTGGCGGACTGGCGCTGAACAATGATCAACTTACAAGACATGGGCTCGTATTCAGATCGGATGCGCTTGACAACCTGTCGCCGGGCGACCGGCGATGCATCCTGGACAAGGTCGGGATCGGTGTGATCGTCGACCTGCGGACGGCCGAGGAGGCCGGCGGTGACGGACTCCAGGACCAAAGAATCTTCCCGGAACTCGAGACCTATCATCTCTCCGTGATGCCGGAGGGTCGAATCGGTCGTGAGCCATTTCCCGATGGTCGCGATCCCGGGGCGCTCGCCGAAGGTTACTACAAGAACCTCATTGAAGGCGCGCCCACGATCGGGAAAATTTTCGGAGTCATTGCCGATTCCCTGGACAAGGATGTCCCCGTACTTTTTCATTGTGCCGCCGGGCGGGACCGGACCGGTCTCATCGCCGCCATCCTCCTGAGCCTGGTCGGGGTCAGAAACGACGAGATCGCGCGGGACTTCGTGCGCAGCAATCACCATGCGCACCACATCGCCGCCAGGTTGGAGCAGAATCCACTGTACGGCGCATCGACCGAAGCCGGGCTCGGACTCGGCCCGGCGCTTCTTCAGGCCCAGACCATGGAGATATTCCTCGAACTGCTGCGGTCACGAAATGGTGGCGCCTCGAGCTGGGCGGCCTCGACCGGCATACCGACACCGATCATCGATGCACTGTGCGCCGGTCTCGCCCCGGATATTCCAGATGTGACCAGCTGAATCATGATAACCATCGGTCCATCGGATATCCGGGGCCGTGGTGACAGCCAATATCAGGGGCAGTGTCAGGCAGCGGTATCAGGCTGGTAGCGCCTGAAGCACCTGTAGCGGTCGCGTCAGGCTTCGGGACGCGTCAGGCTTCGGGACGCGTCAGCGCCGGCTGCCGGCCGGCGGCCGGCCGGCCAGGTAACGGCGTAGCACGCCTTCGGCAGCGTCGATCCGCTCCAGCTCGACGTACTCGTCCCGGGTATGCGCAAGATTGGGATCACCCGGACCGTAGTTCAGCGCCGGGATGCCGAGCGCGGCAAAGCGGGCCACGTCGGTCCAGCCGTACTTGGCGACGGGCGTGCGCCCCACCGCCTGGACGAAGGCGGTCGCGGCCGGTGCGGTCAGCCCCGGCAGCGCACCGTCCGCGCTGTCGGCCAGCTCAAGCGTGAACCCCTCAAGGGTCTCCCGGACGTGGTCGAGCGCCTGGGAAACGTCACGATCCGGAGCGAACCTGTAGTTGACCACGACCTCACACGCGTCCGGAATGATGTTGCCGGCCACCCCGCCGTTGACACGCACGGCGTTGAGACCTTCCCGGTAGGCACAGCCATCGATCATAACGGTCCGTGGCCGGTAGCTACCGAGCCGTTCCAGCAGCGGCGCGGTGCGGTGGATCGCGTTCTCTCCGAGCCATGCCCGCGCCGAGTGTGCCCGGCGTCCCGGCACCGTGACGACCACCCGCAGGGTACCCTGGCAGCCGGCCTCGATCTCTTCCGACGTCGGTTCCAGGAGCAGCGCGAGATCGGCGTCCAGCCAGTCCCGATGGTTCGCGACCAGGCGCCGCAGGCCGTTGCGAACGGCGTCGACCTCCTCGTTGTCGTAGAAGACCCAGGTCACGTCGTGAGCGAGGGCACAGCCGGCGGATGCGGCGAAGACGGCTGCCAGCCGCAGCATCACGGCCACCCCCGCTTTCATGTCGGAGGTTCCGCATCCGTACAGGCGTCCATCCGCTACCCGGCTGGGTAGGTTGTCCGCGATCGGAACGGTGTCCAGATGCCCGGCGAGCAGCACCCGGGTCGCTCGGCCCAGATCGGTTCGGGCTACGACCGCGTCGCCGTCACGGTCCACGCGCAGCCCTCCGAGGCCGACCAGGGCCTCCTCGACCGCGTCCGCGAGAACGGCCTCGGCCCCGCTTTCCGAGGGGATGTCGACAACAGCGCGGGTCAGCTCCGTTGCCGGGACGCTCAGATCAAGGTGCATGCTCGGACCCTACGTAGTGATCAGGGGAGCTGAGCCTCCGGCAGCGCGAAAAGAGCATGATCGCGATGCCTCTGGCCCTCCAGAGTGACCGGCAACAGGGACGTGGCGTCGCGGGGTCTGCCGGAAGCGCCGGCCGCGCCGCAGGTAGAGCCGCACGTGGACAGGTAGAGCCGCAAACAGAGTGGCCCCTTTGGCACCCCCATCAGGGGGCGACACCGTGCTCCCGCAGGACGTCGTTGAGCGCGAGCTTGTCGTGGATCTCCCCCTCGGCGAGTATCCGCAGTACGAGGACACACGGCATCGCATAGTCCCCCCCGGGGAACGATTTCACCCGGCTGGACCCGACCGCCACCGCCCGTTCGGGGATCTCGCCCCGGGGGTACTCCTCGCCGGTGTTGGCGTCGAAGACGTGGGTGGAGGCGGTCAGGATCGCCCCCGCCCCGAGCTTTGCCCCGCGGCGCACCCGCGCACCCTCCACCACCATGCACCGGCTACCGATGAACGCGTCGTCCTCGACCACCACCGGCTTCGCGTTCGGCGGCTCCAGCACCCCACCGATACCGACACCGCCGGACAGGTGCACCCGACGACCGATCTGCGCACAGGACCCGACCGTCGCCCAGGTGTCAACCAGGGTGCCCGCGCCGACATATCCGCCGATGTTGGTGTAGCTCGGCATGAGCACCGCGCCGGGTTCGACGTACGCGCCCCAGCGGACGATCGCACCCGGCACCACCCGCACACCGTCGAAGGACGTCTTCAACGGCACGCGATCGTGGTACCGGAAGTCGCCGGCGACGGACTCGACCATCTGCAGGACCCGGAAGGCGAGCAGAATGGCGCGTTTGGCCCGCTCGTCCACAACCACGTCACCGGTGTCGGTGACGTGGGCGACCCGCGCCTTCCCGGTGTCCAGCAGGTTGACCGCCTCGACCACGAGGTCGTACGCGCCGCGGCCGTCCGGCCCCTCGGAGACATCGGGGTTTTCCCACAGCGTGTCGATAACAGGGTCGATGGCGGAGTCGAGAATCCTGGCTGAGGTGCTCACGGTCACGACCTTAACGAGGCAACCAGCGCCTGCCCAACCGGTTGACAGCCCAACCAGCCAGACAGCCCGATCGCAAGCCGGGACCACACCCACCCACGACGTAGAGATCCCCACATCGCGCCGAAAGGCGCCATGTGGGGGTTACCGGATGTCCGGCGGCTCGTCCGTGACCCGGACGCGGTGCCCGCCGTTGCCGTCGTAGCCGGTGTTGTCGTAGCCAGGCCATGCCACCGCGGGGGGCGCTCCCGTGTCAACGGGGAAGCCCGGCTGTGGACCCCGTACCGGTTGACCCGCCGGCGGACGAGATGCGGGCGGGGGTGGGGGCGGCGATGAAGGAGCCGCCGACGGGTGTGACCCGGTCGAGCGGGCGTCTGCCTGGTATCCCCCCGCTGACGGCGGCGGGCCGACCTGCTGCGGCGGCGGCAGCATCGCCATCCGTTCCGGAACGGTGGCAATCTGGGCGTCCGGCCCGGTCAGGGCGATCCGCACGTGACGGCGTCCGGCCTCGCCGTAGAACGCTCCGGGAGCAACGAGCACGCCCACCGTGGCCAGCGCGTCCACGGTGGCCCACGACTCCTCACCGCGAGTCGCCCACAGGTAGAGCCCGGCCTCGCTGTGTTCGATCGCGAAGCCGGCGACCGCCAGCGCCGCCGCGAGCACGGCCCGGCGGTTGGCGTAGCGCGCCCGCTGCTCGGCGACGTGCATGTCGTCGGCCAGAGCAGCCGTCATCGCAGCCTGGACCGGCGTGGGTACCATCGCCCCCGCGTGCCGGCGGACCTCCAACAGGCCCGCCACGAGCCGGGGGTCCCCGGTGACGAATCCGGCCCGGTAGCCGGCGAGATTCGACCGCTTCGACAGCGAGTGGACGGCGAGCAGCCCCTCGTGTGAGCCGCCGCAGACGTCCGGATGCAGCACCGAGACAGGACGGGCCTCCCAGCCCAGCTCGATGTAGCACTCGTCGCTGGCGACGATGATGCCGCGTTCCCGCGCCCAGCCCACGACCGCACGCATCTCGTCCACGGTCAGTACCCGCCCGGACGGGTTGGCCGGGGTGTTCAACCACACCAGTGCCACACCGTCGGCCGGGCCCAGGACCGGTTCGCAGCGGGCCAGCAGAGCACCGACCTCGTAGGTCGGGTAGGCCGGGGTCGGGATCCAGACCCGATCCCCCGGCCCGAGCCCGAGCTGGCCGGGCAGCTGCGCGACCAACTCCTTCGTCCCGATCACCGGCAGGACGGCGGAGGAATCGACGATCACTCCCAGCCGGCGTGCCAGCCACCCGGCCGCCGCGTCCCGCAGGTCGGGAGTGCCCGCGGTCGTCGGATAGCCCGGCGCGTTGGCTGCCGCGGCCAGGGCATGTTGGATGACCAGCGGTGTCGCGTCCACGGGCGTGCCGACGGACAGGTCGACCAGCCCGTACGGATGGGCACGGGCCTTCTCCGCGAACGGGGTCAGCGCATCCCAGGGGAAGTCTGGTAGCCGCAGGCGGGAGTGGCGGGCCTGCCGGAGCCCTGTGACGCCGGCAGGCCCCACGGGCCCGGTCAGGACTCGGCCTGCGGCGCCAACGCGACGACGCTGGGTGGATCGAAGTCGAGCGCGCCCACCTTCGACGCCCCTCCCGGTGAGCCGAGCTCCTCGAAGAACAAAGCGTTCGTGTCCGTGAAGCCCTTCCACTGGTCAGGAACGTCGTCCTCGTAGTAAATGGCCTCCACTGGGCAGACAGGCTCGCACGCTCCGCAGTCGACGCACTCGTCAGGCTGGATGTAAAGCATCCGTCCGCCTTCGTAGATGCAGTCGACCGGGCACTCCTCGATGCAGGCCCTGTCCTTCACATCGACGCAGGGCTCCGCGATGACGTAGGTCACCGGTTGTTCCTCCTCGGCTCACGGGCGACTGATTCCCTAGTATCGACCTGGACGGTTCCGTGTCGACAACAAGGGCGTTCGCTTGTCGTGTATGTCGTCCGTATCACTCCTGCTGACACCGGCGCCAGGGTGTCCATTCGCCGGCGGGTCGCCGGCCTCCTGCCACTGACCGACGTCGTGGGGCAGCTGCTGTCCTGGACCGATCGCTGTCTGACGATACGCACCAGGGACGGTTCTATCGTGAAGGTCGCCGAAACGGATCTGGTCGCCGGGCGGCGGGTTCCGCCACAGCCGGTACGCCGGTCCGCTGCGGGGCAGGCCGCGGGGCAGACGGAGGCGAACCCACAATGAACGTGCAGACACGACGCCAGTTTGCCGAAGTCGTCCGGCAGGAACCTGTCGATCTCGGCCTGGCCTGCCTACTGATCGCGGCCGAGGCCGAACCCGATCTCGACCCGGCGCGGGAGCTCGCCCGGCTGGATGCGCTGGCCGCGGAGACCTGCCGCCTCGCCGATATCACGGTAGGCGACGCCAGCACCACAGGCAGCACAGGTGGCACGACCGAAGGGTCTGCCACCGGGCGGACACTCGCCGGCCTGGACGTGCGTACCGCCGCCGAGATCCTGCGGAAGGCGCTCGGGGTACGGGGCAGCTTCCACGGTGATCCCGCAGACTACAACAGCCTGAACGCATCCCTGCTCACCTCGGTGCTCCGCCGCCGGCATGGCCTGCCGATCCTGCTGTCCGTGGTCTGGATGGAGGTCGCTCGCCGCCTCGGTATACCCGCCTACCCCATCGGGCTGCCCGGACACGTCATCGTCGGCATCGGCTCGCCCGGCCACTACGTCCTGGTCGACCCGTTCTCCGGCGGCAAGCTGATCACGGTGCACGAGGCCGCGGAACGGGTCCGCTCCGCCGGGGTGCCGTTCACCCGCACATACCTCGAACCGATGAGCCCGGCCGACCTGCTGATGCGGGTGCTGGGCAACATCCGGGTCTGGGCGGCCCGCACGGACACCACCGCGACACGGCTGTGGGCCGTCGAACTGTCCCTGCTCCTGCCCCATCACCCGGTGCACCTGCGTCGGGAACGCGGTGAGCTGCGCACCCGTCTGGGTGACTTCCTGGGTGGCGCCGAGGATCTCACCACCTTCGCCGACGCGGTGGGGCTCTTGGAGCCGGCCGCCGCGGCGGCTGCCCGCGAGGCGGCACACGCCGCCCGCGCCCGCCTCAACTAGCCGTCAATCTCAACTAGCCGTCAATCTCAACTGGCCGTCAGTCACATCTAGCCGTCAGTCACATCTAGCCGTCACCAAAAATTACTAAACGTTACTAAACATGGCCAAACGTCCGGGTCGACAGCCACACTGGCTGGCCCCCAGCGGTCACACGGGCCGGCGGTCACCGGTCGCGCGGACCTGCCAGCGGCAGGGTGGACAGGCCGCGCGGTGGCAGCCCGATCATCGCCACGATCACCGGCGCGAGCGCTCCGAAGACCATGAACAGGTATCCGGCGGTCTTGGCCTGCAAAAGCAGGTCTCCCTCCGGACGCGCGGCGGCCAGCCACAGCACGATCGGAACCCATCCGACCAACAGGATCACGGCGCCGAGCCGGGTACCGGTGAACCAGCGCACCAGCGCCGCCAGGCCCACGTTTCCGAGCACGGCGACGGCGACGCCGACGGACAGCAGCACCCCACCGAGACGCGGGCCCGCGGGGACGAGGAACACTCCGTAGAGGCCAAGCGCAAGGCCCCCGAAGGCACCGAAGGTGTAGGCCGATCCCAGGAAGGACCGGGACATTTCAAGATCTTCGCTGACCATGCCCACCCCATCCGGCTGACCATGCCCAGCCCCCCACCCACCTGACCGGATCGACGATCAACCACGGACATTGAGATCCAAACCCGCGAAGAGGTCGGTCTCACGCCCGTAGGGTCCAGCACCCGGCCCTCGCTCGCCTCGGGTGAGGACGTAGTACTCGGTACCCCATGCGTGATGGCCGATGCCGTCCGCCAGCACGAAGAAGAAGCCGTCCGTCGTCATCTGGGTGGCGTGCGCACGCATCGCCGCAATCTTCGCCTCATAGTAAGGATGCGCCTGGATCTCCGTGGTGACGGCCTCGTCCGGCACCGCCATCGGCACGTCCTCCGCCGACTCCACTCCTGCGAACAGCTCCTGACCGGCACCCGACGACCGGAAGTAGTCGATCCCGGCCTGAATCGCCGACCGTGGCATGGCCGTCTCGTAAAGCTTCAGCGGTTGCCACCGCGGGCCGGCGTCGGGCGCGAAGGCCGCATCCGCGGCCACGTCGAACGCACGCGCAGTAAGCTCATGGGCACGAATATGGTCGGGATGCCCATAACCGCCGTTCTCGTCGTAGGTGACGAGGACCTGCGGACGGACCTCCCGGACGATCCTGACGAGCGCGGCGGTCGCGGTGTCGATGTCAGCCCGCCACAGACAGCGTGGGTCGTCGTTGCCCGGGGTTCCCATCATGCCACTGTCACGCCACCGACCGGCCCCACCAAGAAAGCGGTGATCGGTGACGCCGAGCGCCACGCAGGCGGCTGTCAACTCACCCATGCGATACCCGCCGAGCTGGTCGCCGAGATCCGACCGCAGATTGATCAGCTCGGGGACGAGCACCTCGCCCATCTCCCCCAGCGTGCAGGTGACAAGGGTGACTGCGGTGTCCGGCGCCGCCGCGTAGGACGCGATGCTCACCCCCGTCCCGATCACCTCGTCGTCGGGATGGGCGTGCACGAACATGACCCGCCGCGCCGGCAGCGCGGTGAAGTCGGTTCCAGACCCTGTCCGGGCAGCAGGAGCGGTCACGCACGCAACCTTATGAGCCACCACGCACAACCGGCACTGCGGTGGAGATCCGCGTGAACTGCCAGGAAAGCAGCCCGTCGATCAGTGACAGGGCGGAAGGACGGCCCGAAGCGCGCTTGAAGGACACCCGGAGGACGCCCAAAAGGGCCGGGGCTCAGCCGGTGCGGCGGCGGGAGCGGAGTTTCTCCCGCTCGGCCGCGGTCAGCGCGACCTTGCGCAGCCGGACCGGCCCGGGCGTGACCTCGACGCACTCGTCCTCACGGCAGAACTCCAGCGCCTGCTCGAGTGACAGCTGCCGGTGCGGAGTCAGACGCACCAGTTCGTCTCCGGTGGACGAACGCATGTTGGTGAGCTTCTTCTCCTTGGTGGGGTTGACGTCCATGTCGTCCGCACGGGAGTTCTCCCCGACGATCATTCCCTCGTAGACGTCGGTGGTCGGCCCCACGAACAGGGTTCCGCGTTCCCCCAGGTTGTACAGGGCGTAGGCGGTCGCCACGCCGGCGCGGTCGGCCACCATCGAACCCGTCGCCCGGGTGCGCAGCTCGCCGAACCACGGCTCGTAGGAGTCGAAGACGTGGTGCATGAGCCCGGTGCCGCGGGTCTCGGTCAGGAACTCGGTGCGGAAGCCGATCAGTCCACGGGCGGGCACCTGGTACTCCATCCGGATCCAGCCGGTGCCGTGGTTGATCATCTGCTCGAGGCGTCCCTTGCGGACCGCCAGCAGCTGGGTGAGTGTCCCGAGGTACTCGTCGGGAGCGTCGATGGTGAGCCGCTCGACCGGTTCGTGCCGCTTGCCGTCGATCTCCCTGGTGACGACCTGCGGCTTGCCGACGGTCAGCTCGAAGCCCTCCCGGCGCATCAGCTCCACCAGGATCGCCAACGCCAGCTCCCCTCGGCCCTGGACCTCCCAGGTGTCCGGCCGTTCGGTCGGCAGCACCCGGATGGAGACGTTGCCGACCAGCTCGGCGTCCAGCCGGTTGCGCAGCAGCCGCGCGGTCAGCTTCGTCCCGGACTTGCCGGCGAGCGGGGAGGTGTTGATACCGATCGTCATGCTGATCGACGGTTCGTCCACGGTGATGACGGGTAGCGGCCGGGGGTCCTCCGGGTCGGCCAGCGTCTCACCGATCATGATATCGGGGATGCCGGCGATGGCGATGATGTCGCCGGGCCCCGCCTGCTCGCCCGGGACCCGTTCCAGCGCCTTCGTGACCAGCAGTTCGCTGATCTTCACCCGGTCGGTGCGACCGTCGGCGCGGCACAGCACGGCGGTCTGCCCGCGTCGCAGCGTCCCGTTGTGGACGCGGCACAGCGCGAGACGCCCGAGGTACGGGGAGGCGTCGAGGTTGGTGACCAACGCCTGCAGGGGCGCCTCGGGGTCGTAGACCGGCATCGGGATCGACTCGAGCAACACGTCGAACAGCGGCTTGAGGTCGGGCGAGTCGGGGTTGCCGCCGTCCTCGGGCCTGTTCAGCGACGCCCGTCCGGCCTTGGCGTTGCAGAAGACGATCGGGAAGTCGATCTGGGTCTCATCCGCGTCCAGGTCGAGGAAGAGCTCGTAGGTCGCGTCGACGACCTCCGCGATCCGGGCGTCGGAACGGTCCACCTTGTTGATGACCAGGATGACCGGCTGCCGGGCCTCCAACGCCTTGCGCAGGACGAACCGGGTCTGCGGCAGCGGCCCTTCGCTCGCGTCAACGAGCAGCACGACCCCGTCCACCATCGACAGGCCGCGTTCGACCTCGCCACCGAAGTCCGCGTGGCCCGGCGTGTCCACGATGTTGATCGTGACGTCGCCGTACTGGACGGCGGTGTTCTTGGCGAGAATCGTGATGCCCTTCTCGCGTTCGAGGTCCATCGAGTCCATCACGCGGTCGGTGGCCTCGGAGTGCTCGCCGAAGGCACCGGACTGCCGCAGCATCGCGTCGACGAGTGTCGTCTTGCCGTGGTCGACATGGGCGATGATCGCAACGTTACGCAGATCGGCACGGACAGACACAGTGACGGGCTCCGGTGAGGACGTGGGGCAACCGCCCCTGGACAGTGATGCCGGACAGATCGTGGTGATTCGGACAGATCGTGCTGATGTCGCGCTGGCAAGATGATCCGGACTGGCGCGGCGATGGACACGGTGGTCGACGTGGCGACCATCGTGGTGACCCTGGACGCGCCGTCCGGCCCGACGGGACACCCTGCGCGCCGAGCAGGAGCATCAGAAGATGGTCGTATCCGAACCCGGTCCGCGAGTGTCCACCCTCATGTTACGGACGCCAGCGACTCGAGGCCGAGGATAGCGGAAGGTTTACCTGCCAGGACCATCCGTTAACATCACGTATCCGATCATGTATCCAGCGCCCCCACGCCCAGGCATCGGCGAAGATCTTCGATGAGCGGCGCGTCAGGGGCCAGCCAGGGGACGTCGTCCAGCTCATGGCGTGCCAGCCAGCGATGCGCCGAATGCGTGATCAGGCGGGGCTCGCCCTCGACGATCCGCCCGAAACGCACCCGAAGCACCCAGCCGTCCGCGGGCAGGAGAACCTCGCCGAGGATCGCGCCGACCTCGATGCCGACCCCGAGTTCCTCACGGCACTCACGAACCAGGGCGGTCACCTCGTCCTCGCCGGGTTCGACCTTTCCGCCGGGAAACTCCCAGCCGCCGGCGAGCGCGGACGGACCTCGTCTACAGCATGCCAGTACCCGACCCCGGAGATCAACAAGTGCCGCTGCCACCACCACGCGCAGGATGCCCGACGACTCCATAACGAACGACACTGTAGCGAGCGGGGTTTCCCCGCCGTGAAGAGGATGCACACCATGAGGCGGCCGCTACCCGGGGTCGCCCGGGCAGACCGGACGGAGGTTGTTCCATGCCCACCAAGCTGGACGCACACCGCGTGGCCGACGCGCTCGACGCACTGCCGGGGTGGAGCGGCGACACATCGACGATCGTCCGCAAGGTCGCCATCGACGAGGAGACCTCGAACGAGGCGGTCGAAAAGATCTCGGTTGTCGCGAACGAGATGAATCATCACCCCGTCGTCGACCGGGCACCCGGTGTGACAATCTTCACAGTCTGGACGCACTCGCAGGGCGGTGTCACCGACCTCGACATCACCCTGGCATCCCGGATCTCCGACATCCTGCGCCAGCACGGCATCGCGGACCCAACCGACGCCGACGCATAGAGCCAGGCGCGCGCAGGACCGGAGCAGCACCGGTCGCGCAGAACCGCCCGGAGGCGGGGCATCACGGTGTCCCGCCCCCGGTCCCCGGGTAGCCATCCGGGCGCCCGTCCAGCAGAGGCGATCAGCGGACTTGCGCCTTCCCCTCACCTCCAGACGCAGGGCCGGAGTCCGGTGCGAAGCCTTGGCGCCGGTCTGCATCGGCTGCACAGAGTGCACAATTGGTCGTCGGATGGAGGGCTGTCGGGGGTGCGGGTGGCGGGTCGGTCGGATGGCGAGCCGGCGGCTTTCCTGAGTTATGCGCATGGTGATGGCGATCATGATGACGGTCTGATTACAGCGTTCCGTCGGCGACTGGAGGATGAGCCGCGTGCGCAGACCGGGCGCCGCGGACTGCAGATCTTCCAGGACCGGGATGACATTGCCTGGGGGCAGGCCCGGGAGGACCGGATCGACAGGGGCATCCCCCGCCACCATCTCGTCTATGTTCGCAGTCTGGCTTGCTCCTTGAACACACCTTCCGCCTGTTCAAACAGACCCTCGGCTGGACCGCGCCCAGGCTCCGCAGCCCCACCGCAGCGGACCGCTGGACCTGGCCCATCCTCGCCGCCCACACCCAGCTCCTCCTCCGAGCGCCCGAGGGCATCGGATGCCTTCCAGCGGTGCCGTGGGTGGGGAAGGCGTCCTTTCAACCATCGCTGCACAGTCTTGGGGTCCACTCCGACCGGATCGTGCAAGAGTCTCGATCTCCATGCCACTTGATGCCATCGCTACCCGCAAGTACTCGTTGGTTCCCCGGGCTCCCACTGTCGCACCTTCTCGGTAGGGACGTTACGGACTGCATCATAAGCGTCCCAAACGTCCCCGATTGGCGGTTTCGACACCCTGCACACCCCGCCAGCCGCCGCCTGACCCCCGCC
>NZ_CAAAFR010000033.1:0-5682 GCF_900634745.1 Protofrankia symbiont of Coriaria ruscifolia | reverse complement strand
CCGGGTCACCTGGATCGGCTAGCGAGAGGGTACCCACGCTCGCGCTTGCGCTACCTGGGCGTGGACGGTGACGGATTGGGGCACCAGGCCGGCATCGGAATCTCCCGACCACGGCTTCTCGCTTTGAACCTCATACTTGACCTTGATGGCGATGTCGTGTGTGAGTTGGAGCGGCAGCACGGCTCTCATAGCCAGATCCACCTCGTGGGACCTCAACTGATTTCTCATCCTCACCCAGTCGCGCAGCAACTCCGAGCGCTCGAAGAAGGCCAGCAGGTCGACGCGGGCGTTGACGGAGTCTCCAGCGCGTCCGACGGCGATATCCTCAAGCCGCTACTGGAGCGCCTGCAGCTGGTCCCAATGGTCCATCCAGTCACCGATCACGGCGGTGACGGTACGCCCTCGGTTTGCTCCGGCAGGACGAGCCTGCAGTTCGACGGTATCGCGAGCGTTGCTCGAGTAGGACCGCCGTACCTTGATCCAAACAGATGGTCAGCTGCTGCACGCACCGACATATCGTGCAAAGCGTTACATGCCTTATGCTCTGCGCATGCCAGACGTGTCGTTCCTCTGGTGCGAAGTGACGGGTCGCTGCCAGCTCACCTGCGTGCACTGCTACGCCGAGAGTTCCCCATCCGGGACGCATGGGGCGATGACCGAGGCAGATTGGGTGCGGGTGCTCGACCAGGCCTCCGATCTGGGGGTGCGGATGGTGCAGTTCATCGGCGGGGAGCCGACGCTGTACCCACCACTCGGGGTGCTGGTCGACCGGGCGTTGGCGCTGGGCCTGACGGTGGAGGTGTTCTCCAACCTGGTACACGTTCCCGACGCGCTGTGGGAGATCTTCTCCCGGCCGGGAGTGTCGCTGGCCACCTCCTACTACTCCGACGATCCCACCCAACACGCGGCGATCACAGGGCGGCCCAGCCATCGACCGACAAAGGCGAACATCGCCGAAGCGGTGCGCCGGGGCATTCCCGTACGAGCCGGAGTAATCGATCTTGGCGGCGAGCAGCGGGGCACGGGAGCGCGGGCGGAACTGGTCGATCTCGGGGTACCCGCCATCGGCTTTGACCGGTTACGCCAGGTGGGCCGAGGAATCCGCGACGGCAGGCCGGCGTCGAGCAGTTGTGTGGCCGCTGCGGGGACGGGGTGGCGGCGGTCTCTCCGGACGGCGCGGTGTGGCCGTGCGTCTTCTCCCGCTGGCTCCCGATCGGCAACGTGCTCACCGCGCCGCTGGCCGACGTTCTCGCCAGCGAGGCGGCCCGGGATGTGCGCGGGCAGCTCGCCGAGCATTTCGCGAGTCGGCAGATACCGCCGTGCGTGCCGAAGATGTGCGATCCGCAGTGCGGCCCATCCTGCGGGCCCGCGTGCAGGCCGTCCTGCTGGCCTACCGGTACCGGCCCGTGCCGGCCGAAGGGCGGCTGCGTTCCCAACTACGGGAAGAAGTAGTCCGTCAGCCGAGGGTGTGTAGGTGTCGGCGAAGCGGCTGGTCCAACTCGGGGTAGTCGCCGTCGTCGATGCGAGCCAGCAGCCGCGCGGCGACGGCCAGTTGTGCCTTCCGGCCGTCCGGAGTGTCGAGCATGCCGGCGAATGTGCGCCGCACCCGGTCGGCTACCTCTGGCACCAGCAGGCTGTGCAGCAGCAGGCTTGCGGCATCCGTACCGGCCGGGCCGCATCCCCACATCTCCCAGTCGAGGAAGCCGAACTGCGGGGCAAGCAGGTTCTCGAAGTGCAGATCGCCGTGAACGGTCTCCCACCGGTCGATGCGCACGTCCTCGCCGAAGGCCACACGCACCCGCTTGGACACCGCCTCCTGACTCGTGTAGACCCGCCCGGTCGGAGTGGAGCGGAGCGCATCGACACTGCGACGCAGCTCCGCCCACCACGAGTCCGGAAGATCCACCATCGTGCGTAGGTGATTCGTGGGCGACACGGCCCGGCCGGGAAGCAGGGTCATCACCTCGGCGCGTTGTCGACGCCAGTTCTGCTCGTCCCACTCCAACACGCCCAGCACGCGGGGCTTCGCCAGGCCCACCAGGCTGTTCGCGTCGGTATTCCCCGTCCAGGTGTCCCCGCGTGCCCACTCCGGGAACTCCGTGACCACACGCAGCCAACGGGGTCCGGTCGGACCGCTGGCCGACGCGCCGATCGTGCGCAGCCGCCACCCCCACGCCGGTTCCCCGACCACGGTGAGCCCGAAATGCTCGGCCGCGCGCGCGAGGTTGCCGCGCATCCACTCCCGGAACCGCTCGTCCGCCTGTTCCACGTCCACGTCGTGCTCAGCCGTCATCGCCACCGCCGTCGACGAGGTGGCGCAGGTAGGATCTCGGGTTGTCCAGGTAGCGCCGCCAATGGTCCACCAGCTCCAGTTTCTCCCACGGGGTGCGCCGGAACCCGTGCTCGCCTATCTCGATGATGTCCGCGCCCGGGGTCGCGGCCAGGATCGGGGAGTGCGTCGCGCAGATCACCTGCGCCCCGGACCGCCCCAGCTCGTACATCAGCGCGGTCAGGTGCAGGCAGGACGTGAACGACAGCGCCGACTCCGGCTCGTCCATCACGTAGAAACCGGGAGCGTTCATCATCGTCCGGAAGATGGTCGTGAAGCCCTCGCCGTGGCTCATCCGGCTGGTGTCCTCGGCCCAGTAGCCCGGCACGCCACCCAGGTTCTCGGTCATGGCGAACGCGGTCTCGGCCCGCAGGAAGAAGCCCTTCTTCTTCAGCCGCGGCCCGCCCAGCATCCGCGCTCCCGCCGCGGTCGTCTCCAACCGCAGCACCGCACCCAACGGGCTTTTCCGCGGGTTCGGCCGGCCGGTGCGGGCACCGGCCCGGCCGCCGTAGGGATCCAGCCTGAACCCTTCGGCGATCGCTTCCACCAGGGTGGATTTACCCGAACCGTTGTCGCCGACGAGGAAGGTCACCGGGTGGGTGAACGTCAGGCCGTGTTCGACTAGCGCCGCCACGCAGGGCACCGTGAACGGCCACCCGTCGCGTTCGGGCGGCTCGGGTGTCAGAGAGTCGGGGATGTAGGCACGCCGGACAAACACCGGGCCTCCTCACTGCACAGGTGGCGTGGGAACGCCCCAGTGCGGCCATCGGCACTATTGTGCTGGCCCCGGTGTGCTGGCCCCGGGACCTGTGTCGGGGCTTCGCCACGGGCGGAAGCGAGTCCGGGTCGGCGCACATGGCCGGGGGGCCGTAGCCGTTCCACCGGTCGGGTTCTCTATAGCTCAGCGGTCATACCGCCCGCAACCGGGGCTTCGCGTTGCCGTTGCATGCAGGGCAGCGTTCCACCCGGCCGTCAGGCCGCTCCCGTATGCGGGTGCGCTCGTCGCAGATACCACACCAGGCCGGATGTCCGTGCTCGTCTCTCCCGTCCGATACCGGGGTGATCGGGGCAGTGCCTGGGCGAGGGCCGCGCAGCGGCTTGTTGATGACGGTGTCCGGCAGGCCGAGATCAGCCGGGCTACCGGGATACCGTCTGCTACTGTCTCGCAGCGCCTGCGTCGACGGAGATGACCGTGGCCCCGTCTCTCGTCGTTGAGAGATGGGGCCGTGGAGCAGGTGGGACGGTTCAGATGTCGAACTCGCCTTCCTTGGCGCCGTCGGTGAAGGCCCGCCATTCCTCGCGGGAGAACGACAGCACCGGCCCGTCGGGCTGGACGGAGTCCCGGAGGATGACTCCGTCGTCGAGCTTTGTGACTTCGACGCACACGCCACCGGCGCCGTTGCTGTAACTGGACGTGATCCAGGTGAGTTCGCCCACGACGAGCTCTTCGACGTCAGGCTTCTTCAGGTTGCGGGCGTCGGCCATGGTTGATCCTTTCGATGGGTGGGATGTTGTGGAACAGTCCGGGTATGTGGCAGACCCCGACAGGCCCGGTCGGCGGCGACAAGCAGACCGGTGAGCTCGCAGGCCATCGACCGAGGAAGGAACGGCGCTGCCGCGGTACGGAAGGCGTGGAAGTACGGCATCTGATCGCGAAACGGTCGGCGTGCCTGCCAGAAGACGTCCGGGTCGGAGACGCGGGCGGCGCGGCGCAGCACCGACCCGAAGGCGACGATCTTGTCTGCTGTGGTGGCCAGCAGCGACGGCATGTCGTCGCTGGCGAGCCGGCGGACACGGTCCAAGGTCTGTTCACCGCTGATGTTCGGAGTGGCCATCGCGCGGTGCTCTGCCTCCAGCACCCGGATGATCCGGAGGGTTTCCGGGCCGAGCAGGGACATCACCACCGGGTCGAGCTGGTCGGATGGGGCCAGCTCGGGGGCGTCGTGCAGGAGCACGGCGGCCAGCAGAGCAGGCGGGGCAGTCGGATGATGCTGGCCGAGTACGACCACGACGCGGACCGCGTGGGCGAGCGCCGGGGCGCCGTCGATCATGTGACCGGCACACCAGCGCCGTGCGAGGTGTAGCGCGCCTGTAACGGTGGGATGGCGCGGCGGGGACAATACGGTCATGACCAGGTCTCCCGATCAGCCGGCCGACGATGATCTGATCTGTGTGACGTGCCCGTCCCGCGCCTTGTCCCGCGGACGGTTCGACGTCGCCTCCCACCCCGACCCCCGCCAGTACACACTCGACCGGGCGTCCGGCTACCAGGTCGACCAGACCAGCGGGGTTGCGGTCTGCGTGCATCCCCACAAGGTCGGCCTGCCCGCCGGGGCCTACGCCAGCGAGGGAACCAAGCTGCCAGCCAACACCCCGGCAACCGTTGAGGGAGACGTGTGGGACGACCCGGACCTTGTCGACCGTCTACTCGACAACGATGGTCCAGATGTGGTGGATATGCGGCGGGCGCTCGCCGCTGAGACGCCCACCGCAGCCCGGCGGAGATTCCCACGGGCACGGGCCGTGTTCCGGCGCCAGTCAGCCCGGTAGGGCCGGCTCCGGGACGTCGAAGGTGATTCGGTGGGCGCGGCCCCCGGGGTTGATGCCGACGGAGGCGTACAGGCCGTTGAGGATCGTGTGACGTCGGGTGGTTTCCTGCGCGCCGATCCAGTACCGCCGGTTCGGCTCACCCCAGCCGGCGGCCTGGTAGCAGGCGTCGGTGTAGCAGCCTGGTTCGTAGTCGAACTGTTCCTGGTCGGTCATGTGGACCAGCTCGAGCGCGAGGCTGCGTTGCATGCGGGAGATCAGGGTGTGCTGGGCGAGGACGGCGTGGACCATCTCGTCCACCGGGGCCGCGACAGCAAGCTCGGCGGTGCTCTCGTTGCCACCGGTGAGGGTGAAGACGGCTGTTTTCAGGGCCAGGACGCGGATGGCTTCGTCGAACAGCGGCGGGCCGTCGAGCGTCAGGTCCCACTCGGCGATGATCGGATAGCCCGTGAACGTGGCCCAGCACTCGGGGTAGAGCAGGGTCGCTTCCTTCAGCCGCGGGAACTCCAGGTAGTTCCGGATCTGCCTGATGATCTCTGTGGTGCGGTGGCCGACATCCTCGGGAGCGGGAGCGGTGACGGTCATGACGGTCCTTTCCGTGGATGGATGGATGGGTGCACGCGCCGGCCCGCGGCCACACCCACAGCTGACAAGGGAGGGGCGGGTACACACGGACCGGCGCGCGTCTGGCAGACCCCCCGCCCTGCTCACCAGGCACGGATGGCGGGGGGTCTGGTCTCAGCTCCCTGTACGGGGAGGGTGGAACGGGAAGGCGATCGGCACCACGCGGCCGTCCAACCCGTGGC
>NZ_CAAAFR010000032.1:170276-176930 GCF_900634745.1 Protofrankia symbiont of Coriaria ruscifolia | reverse complement strand
GTGGGGTAGCGGCAGCCCGTAACAGGCGGCCGTACGTAACCGGTTACGGGTAACTGGTTACGGGTAACCGGTTACGCCCGTTACCCCACGTGCGATGCCGGGAGGCAGCGATGGGTGAAGGCGGGGCCAAACGCGAGCTGGCCGACCGCATCCGGGAACTACGCCGTGCCGCCGGGTACAGCCAGGAACGGCTCGCCGCCATGATCGGCTTCAAACGCGCCTACGTGTCACAGGCAGAGTCGGGCCGGGACGTGCCGTCCGAGAACCTCATCGACGTGCTGGACGTGGCGCTGGACGCCGGCGGGGAACTGCGTACGCTGCGCGGACAGGCATGGCAGGAACGACGGGCACGACGGCGCAGCCCACCCGGTCAGCGACGCGACCGAGAGGAGGACACCACGGACCGACGGCAGGTACTCCAGACCTCGGCGCTCGCCGCGGCATCAGCGCTCGCGGCCGACACCTATCAGCGGATCGCCACGGCCGACCCGGACGCGCTGACGCTCGCCGAACTGGAGGCCGACGTTGATGAGATCGCCGTGGTGTACACGTCGGTTCCCCACGCCGATCTGCTGCCCCGGGTCGTGGATCGCTGGCGTCAGATCGAATCGATCCTCGACGGCCGGACAGCCGGTCGGACGCGGCAGCGCGTAACCCTGCTCGGCGGCCAGTTCGTGTTCTTCCTCGGCCGGCTGGCGTTCAACACCGGGGATATGCGGTCCGCGCGCCGGTTCGCCGCCCTCTCGGAGCACTACGCCGACGAGGCGGGAGAGCCGGTTCTTGCTGCATCGGTAGCCGCCCTGCACTCGTCGATCGCCTACTACACCGGCCGGCACACCGCCGCGTTGGACCATCTGCGGACTGCGGACCGGTGGGACCATCCCTACGTCCGTGCCCGCATGGCCGCCTACGAGGCCAGAACACACGCCGCGCTCAGAGACACCGCCGCAGCCCAGGCCGCACTCAGCCGGATGGAGGCGGAAGCCGGCGACTTCCGCCCGCTCCCCGGCGAAACACCGGTCGGAGAAGCAGCGGTCGCGATGTTCCGTGCCGGGATCGGTGCCCGACTCGGCGATGTCGCGGCCGTCGACGAATGGGCGCCGATAGCGGTCACGGCCTACCAGCATCGGGCCGGCGACTTCTCTGCGGAGGAGGAGCAGCACGCCGTGCTGAACATGGCCGTAGCCCATCTGCTCCGACCGTCCCCGGAACCGGACGCGGCAGCGACCATCGGCATGCAGGTACTCGGCGCGCTCGCGGCCAGCCACACCCACACGGTCGCCGAGCGTCTCCGCCATCTGGACGCCATGTTCGCCCCCGCGCAGCGGGCGATACCCGCCGTCCAGGATTTCACCGACCAGTTCCGACAGGCCCGCCCTGCCCTGACCGCCGGTGTTACGTCGTGAGCGGCGAACCGGCAGCAGTCTTCACCATCCCCACGATCGCTACCGAGCGCCTGACACTGCGCGCCATCACCCCGGGCGACCTGGATGCCTACGCGGCCATGTGGGCTGATCCGGAGTTCATGCGGCACCTGGGCGGGCCCGCGGCCCGGGCGGTGGCCTGGCGGAACATGGCTACCGCGCTCGGACACTGGGCGCTGTGGGGCTACGGGCAGTGGTCCGTCGTCGAAACAGCCACAGGTGAGCTGGTCGGTCGGGCCGGGCTGTGGAACGAGCCGGGATGGCCTGGCGTCGAGGTGACGTGGTTCATCGGCCGTCCGCACTGGGGTCGCGGCTTCGCGATGGAGACCGGACGCGCGACGCTGCGGTTCGCCTTCGAGCACTTGACCGTCGACCAGCTTGTCTTCGTCATCGACGCCGGCAACACCCCGTCGATCCGGGTAGCCGAAAAGATCGGCGCGACCTACCTCCGGACCGAGTACCTACACGGCAAAGATCAAGAGGTGTACGTCATCACCCGGGCCGAGTGGGAGACGCGTACCGGCGGGTGAGGTCATGTCGCGACCCGGTCCTGACCCAACGAGCGATGCCCCCGACCGGTTATCCGGCGGGGGCATCGTCGTGCAGACCGCGGGTTTCGTCCACATCGTCCGCCCGTGGCGGGCTTGCGCTCGGTCAGAACAGCAGGCGCCGGCACCGGAGGAGGTTCTGACCAAGGGCCAGGACCATGTTTCGACGCTCGGCGAGGAGCTGCCAGGCTTGCCGCCGGGCCTCATGCTCACCCTGAATCCCGCCCGCGTGGCGCACCACATCCCGGAAATCAGAACCGCAGCCACCGGCCGTGTCGCTCGGGAACTCCGCACATCGATGTCCGCGGATCCACGCGTCCCCGGCGGCCGAGATGACCGCCAGCATGGCCGGCGGCGCATCGTCAAACCCGGTCCACCCGGACCCGTCCTCCTCGATGCGCATCTCCCGCAGCCGCACACCCAACGCGACGCCCACGACCGCATGGGCGGACTCATGCTCGGCGGCGCGCTGGACGGTCCGCATCGGGTCGAGCAGCCGGTGTGACTCGTCCGTGGAGCCGTGGAGCGAGTACGTGCGTGACTCGCGCGGGCTGAGTACACCGGAGTTGACCAGCGCGGTCGTCAGCTCGACACCGACCGACCGGAACGCGTCCACGGCCGCGCGGTCGTCCTCGTGTAGGTCCATGTACATCGACCACACGCCCACCTCAGGGCTTGCCGTCACCGTCACCGTCAACCTTCTTTCGTCGCCCACTCGGGCACGTAGGGATCCTTCAGTTCCTCTTCGTCGTCCACGCCTACCCCCGGCGTCGATGCATCGATGCCAGCGGCGGCCTGGCGGCTCCCGAGGCGACGGCACGGCGGCCGATGTCGATCAGGACTTGGGTACGGGCGTGCTCGGCGCGCCGACGGCAACGGACACCGCAGTAGATCCGTGGGCGGCCGGGACCGGCGGTGGGAGACAGCGCGCCACGGCAGACCGGACAGCGGAGCGTTTCTCCCATGTGCATATATTACGTGATCAGCGGCATTGATCCGCAATCCTTGCAGTCAACTGGTCTCGACACCATCGGTTATCCCGTGATCGTTAGCCCATGATGGGCTGCCGCCACCGCGGACATCGGGGAGAGATTCTTAAAAGGTGGGCTGGGGATGACACGCTGTGTTGTCACAAAAAAACGGTGCGCTGTCTCCTACCGGCACTGATCGCAGACGTTGATGACCACCGCCATCTCGGCGTGCACCGTGGTCATGGTCGTCACCTGGTCCGCCTCGACCACCACCACGTCGACGTCCGACGCCGCGGCTGTAGCGGCCGTGGACGGCAGACCGTCTTCCTGCGGCTCGATGCATCGAGCCGCACTTGGTCGGGGTGACGCCAGGCTGGTCAGCCCCAGCATCGCCAGCACGGTCAGCCGCTCCAGCGGATCGGTGATGTGCTCACGCACCCGCGCCGCGGCCCGCAGCGCCTGGCCGCGGGTGATACCGGACTGTTCGGTTGAGTAGGTCAGGTCACCCACGGATGGTCCTCCTCGGGTTGAGCCGGGGCGCGGTGGGGCAGCCAGGAGCAATCAGACGCTCGGTGATGAGCGGGATGTCCACAGCCGGGAAAGAGCAGCGGACGAGCAGCTCAGCGCCGAAGTCCGGCGGGATGAGCCAGGCCGCCCACGTCCAGCAGCAGGGGCACTCCGAGGGCCAGCCGTACCGCTCGTAGTCGTGCTCCGTCCGGTTCATCCGGCGGTACAGCGGTAGAAGACCGGTGAAGATCTTGGGTTCTGGCCCTGCCCCGTGAACGGGTGCAGGATCAGACTTGTGTTGTGGTGATGGGTGAGTGGGTCGGGGAGACGGTCGGGCCGGATGTGTGGGAGACGTGCCGGGAGTTGATCCCGGCGGGGAGTGTGTTCGCGTTCCTGGCCGAGCACCGTGGTGCTCTGTTCCCGGCGGTGATGTTCACGGACATGTACCCGTCGGGGAACGGCCGGCCGTCCATGCCGCCGCAGATCCTGGCCGCTGCGATCACGCTGCAGGCCCTGCACGGGCTGTCGGACTTCGAGACGGTGCAGGAACTGCGATGCTATCTGCGGTGGAAAGCCGCGTGCGGGCCCGGTCTGCATGACACCGCGTTCGACCCGTCGCTGCTGGCCTACTTCCGCCGCCGCCTGGCCCGCTCGGCCCGCCCGAACCGGGTCTTCGAGGCGGTGCGGGAGGTGGTCAAGGCCACCGGGGTTTTGCAGGGCAGGCACAGGCGGGCGTTGGATTCCACCGTGCTGGACGACGCGGTCGCCACCCAGGACACCGTCACTCAGTTGATCGCCGCGGTGCGGGGGGTGATCCGTGAGGTCCCCGGGGCGGCCGAGGTCACGGCCGTGGCGTGCACCGCCCACGACTACACCGATCCGAGCAAGCCCCGCATCGCCTGGAACGACGAGCAGGCCCGCGCTGGGGGGTGTCACCCGGGGCACCGCCCACGACCGGATGGTCTCCACCGTCGACCCCGAGGCCCGGCACGTGCACAAGACCCGCAGCCACCAGCAGGACGGCTTCAAAGCCCACCTGGCCGTCGAGCCGGAGACCGGGTTGTACACCGCCCTCGCCCTGCGGCCCGGCGCCGGGACCGAGCACCACGAGGCCGCCGTCGGCCTGGACCTGCTCGCCGCCGAAGACACCCCGGTGGACGCCTTCGGCGACACCGCCTACTCCACCGGCGACGCCCGCCAGGCCCTCGAAGAGGCAGGGTACCGGCTGTTCTTCAAACCCGCCCCGCTACGGCCCGCCGTCCCCGGCGGGGTCACCCTCGACGACTTCGTCATCACCACCACCGCCACCGTGACCTGTCCCGCCGGACACACCGTCCCCCTCTCCGACCCCGGCGGGCACCATCACCAGCGCAAAGCCTCCTTCGGGAGCCTGTGCACCGGATGCCCCCTGCGCGAGCGGTGCACCAAGGCCAAGGCCGGACGCATCCTGACCATCCGCCCACACCACGACCTGCTCACCGCAGCCCGCCACCAGGCCGCCCACGACCCCGACTGGCAAGCCGCATATCGCCGCTGGCGGCCACCGGTCGAACGCGCCGTCGTCTGGATCGTCCACCGAGGCAACCGCAGGCTCCGCTACCGCGGCACCATCACCAACGACACCTGGCTCCATACCCGCGCCGCCGCCCTCAACCTCCGCCGCCTGATCAACCTCGGACTCACCCACACCGACGGCACCTGGCACATCGCCCCGGCCACCGCATAGCCAAAGGGGCCACCCAACCCGCGACCAGACAGCCCCTCAACAAGATCTTCACCGGTCTTCTAGGCGCGGACCGAGAGGAGGAAACAGGCTCATGACCTGCGCAGACGCTGTCGGTCTACACGTTGAAACGGAATTCGACGACGTCGCCGTCGGCCATGACGTAGTCCTTGCCCTCGATGCGGACGCGGCCGGCGGCGCGGGCGGCGACCATCGAGCTCGCCGCCATCAGGTCGTCGAAGGAGACCACCTCGGCCTTGATGAACCCGCGCTGGAAGTCGGTGTGGATGACGCCCGCGGCCTCGGGCGCGGTCGCGCCGACCTTGATCGTCCAGGCTCGTGACTCCTTCGGCCCGGCCGTCAGGTAGGTCTGCAGGCCCAGCGTGTGGAAGCCGATCCGGGCCAGCTGCGCCAGACCGCTCTCGGACTGCCCGAGGGACTCCAGGAGTTCAGCGGCGTCCTCGTCGGGGAGCTCGGTCAGCTCGGCCTCGACCTTCGCGCACAGCACCACCGCGTCGGCGGGGGCGACCAGAGCGGCGAGTTCCTTGTGCCGGCCCTCGTCGGCGAGAGCGTCCTCGTCCACGTTGAACACGTACAGGAACGGCTTGGCCGTCAGCAGGAACAACTCCCGCAGCGCCACCCGGTCGACGCCCGGCTCGGACGACAGGGTGCGGCCGGTGTCGAGCACCTCGCGGGCGTGCTTCATGGCGGCGAGCAGTCCCTGCCTGCCCTTGTCCACCCGGGCTTCCTTCTCCAGTTTGGGAAGGCGCGCGTCGATGGTCTGCAGGTCGGCGAGGACCAGTTCGGTGTTGACGGTGGCGATGTCGTCGGCGGGGTCGACCCGGCCGTCCACGTGGACGACGTCCGGGTCGGAGAAGACCCGGACCACCTGGCAGACCGCGTCCGACTCGCGGATGTTGGCCAGGAACCTGTTCCCGAGCCCCTGGCCCTCGGACGCGCCGCGGACCAGGCCGGCGATGTCGACGAAGCTGACCGTTGCCGGCACCGTGCGGGCGCTGTGGAAGACCCCGGCGAGCCGGTCGAGGCGGGGGTCCGGGACACCGACGACGCCGACGTTCGGCTCGATGGTGGCGAACGGGTAGTTCGCGGCCAGGACGTCGTTGCGGGTCAGCGCGTTGAACAGGGTCGACTTGCCGACGTTGGGTAGTCCGACGATCCCGATCGACAAGCCCATGGGGTCGCAGTCTACGGTGCCGGCCGCCGTCTGCGGCATCCGGACAAGTCAGGGATCGGCCGCTCATCCGGCGCCGCACGGCACTCTTACTTCCGTCCCGTGCCACATGGGGACAACATCGAAGAGATGTAACTGACGGTGGCGTGGCGGGAGTGTGGGTGCCATGAAGCTCGTCCTGGGCAAGAGCGGCAAGGGCAAAATCGGCGAGGTCGGCGAGGTCGGCAAAATCGGCAAGACTGTCGTGCGGGCGCTGCCCGCTCTCGTCCTCGCGGCGGCGTGTGCCGCC